>JBPYES010000219.1:0-10148 GCA_051984825.1 Jatrophihabitantaceae bacterium | reverse complement strand
CCGGGTGCGACCGCGCAGGCCTGGCTGCCAGCACTGCTGACATTCGGCGGGCTCGCGGCCGTGGTCGCGGTTCTGGCCGGCCGGGGATCACCGGCGAGACGCGCCGCGCTCTACGGCGCGGCCTCCGGCATTGTGTGGGCCTTGCTGGCAACGTTCCTGAAGGCCGCAACGGACGTGTTGGCGCAAGGCGGGGTGCCGGCGATGCTGCTGCACGGGGCGGTCTACGGCGTGATCGTCGCCGGAATTACGGGCACGGTGCTGACCCAGGCCGCGCTGCACTACGGCCCGCTCGCCGTGTCCCAACCCCTTATGGTGATCCTCAATCCGCTTGTCAGCATCGCCCTGGGTGTCTGGCTCTACGGTGAGCATTTCGAAGGCGGGCCGCTGCAGATCAGCCTCGGTGCACTGGGCTTCGCGCTGATGATTGTCGGCGTCGTCTTCCTGGCGCGAACCGCACCGTCCTTCGAGGCAACCCCGGCCGCGCCGTCGCCCACCACCGCGTGACCGGGCCGGCGGACGCTCCGAGCTAAAGCCTTGATTGCGCGAGCACGTGACTCAGCGCACGTCGGCGCCGTCGAACCGATCGGATCGGAAGCGGCGTATCCAGTGGAGCAAGCCATTCGCACGAACGCGTCGGGCACCGACCCAACGCAAAGGAGATCACCATGCACGCTCTCACAAATACCCGGTTACTCGTGCGGCTCGCCGTTCCCATTGCCGCCGCAGCCCTGATAACAACGGCGTGTACCAGCACGCATAAGGCGGCGGCGCCGGCCGGTTCGTCAGCCGCGGGATCGGCGCCATCCGCATCGTCGGTGACCGTGAAGACCCAGCACGGCCCTGGCGGCAGCTACCTCGCCGGCACCTCCGGGCGGGCGTTGTACCTATTCGCTTCGGACACCTCCTCGACGTCCAGCTGCACCGGCGCCTGCGCCATGGACTGGCCGCCACTGACGACCAAAGACTCGGTAGTCGCATCGGACGGTGTGATCGGCAGCGACATCGCAACGATCACCCGCCCGGACGGCACCAAGCAGGTCACGTACGCAGGTCACCCCTTGTACTACTACGCCGGCGACAGCGAGGCGGGACAGACGAACGGTCAGGGCGTCGACGGCTTCGGCGCGCTCTGGTGGCTCGTCGCCCCGTCCGGCCAGAAGATCACTACCTCTTCGGCGAACTGAAGCGGACCTACAGCAATGCTGGACTTGAAGGAGGCAGCCATGCAAAACCTCATACCCGATGTGAAGGCCGCTGAGCTGCGTCCTGGCGACGTGGTCCGGCAGTTCGACTGGTCACTGCACGTGCGCGAGGTCGACGTCAGCCAGGAAGCCGTGACGATCGCGGTCACCGAGTTCGGATTCCGGCTGCACTACGCTGCGGACGAGCAGGTGCAACTGCAGCTTGGCGATCCGCTATCGCGAGTGATGTGTGATGAGCGAGGGGCGTCGAAATGACGACAGCGCACGGGGTCGACGACACTGCGGCGATGGCGAGGGTGCTCGCCGACTTCCTCGCCTCTGTTTCATTTCCAGAAGGGACTCGGCCCGACTACCCGGCGATGCGTGGACTGTTCTGCAAAGGTGCACACCTGATCAAGAACAGCGGTGACCTGCCCGAGATCTCGACGGTCGACGAGTTCATCCTGCCGCGCCAACGGCAGGTGGACTCGGGCGAGCTGACGAGCTTCGAGGAGGTCGAGGTCGCGCACATCACGGAAGTCTTTGGAAATGTCGGCCACCGTTTCAGCACGTACCGGAAGCGTGGCACGTCCAACGGCGTCGCGTTCGAGGCCAGGGGAATGATCTGCACGCAGTTCATTCGCACCGCATCCGGCTGGAAGATCAGCTCGATGGCGTGGGACGACGAACGACCAGGACTCAGAATTCCTGACTATCAGGAAGCACAATCCATAGCTTAGGCACCGATGCCTCCCATCTCGTCGAGTGCTTGTCGCAGCGCGCGCAGTGCGTAGTGGGTGCGGGACTTGATCGTGCCCGGTGGCACGCCGAGCGTCCGGGCCGCTTGGGCTACGGAGGCGCCGCGGAAGTAGCACTCGAGCAGCACTTCGCGGTGTTCGGTCGACAACGTGCGTAGCGCGGCTCGCACAAGTTGACTATCGACGGAGCGCTGCGCGGTGTCTTCGATTGCCTGCTCGGGAACCTGGTCGGTAACGACTTCTGGGCGGCGACTCGCGGAGCGCCATTCGTCGATGACGATGCGCTGTGCAACCGTGAACAGCCATGCGCGCCTGGACGGCCGGGACCATCCGAGTACGGCTGGGTTGCGCCACGCGCGTAGCAGGGTTTCCTGCACGATGTCTTGCGCTCTGCCTCGGTCCCCACGGGTCAGGCCGACGACGTAGGACCACAGAGCATGCCCCTGCTCGTCGTGCAGCGCACGCAACCGGTCGGCGTTACATCGTTCGACCTGTGCCGCGCTCACGCGACTCGCACGCCTTGATAGACGGCGGATGCCCGGCTGCCACGGACGCGGAGAGACAGCAAGTCTTGCTCCGAGGTGCGGGCCAGCGCGCTGGATTCGTCGCTCACCGGTGGATTGCTCCTTCAGAGTCAGGCAGTTCGCGGCGCCTTGTCGCGTCCTCCAACCTGATGGACGACCTGTCGCCGAGCATCGTGGGGCGCCACGGATTCCGCAGATTCCGTGGCGGAATCCGTGCCCAGCACGGAGTTCGATGTCCCTTATTTCTGAGTCACGCTTGGGCGGAAGGCCGAGCCATGGGCGTTGCGCCCATCGCGGCCAGCACGGACTCCCCGCGTGCGCGCTGGTCGCCGCCGATCAATATGAGCGTTCGGGCCCATTGGTAGCGGCACCCGGCGGCTTGTAGGACGGCGGCCACCGGGATCAGTTCGTCGCGGTCGCCGGCGAGGGCCGCCGCCCGGCGCACGATGGCTGCGGCGATCGGGTTGTCCACTGTGATGATGCGGGCCCGGTGGATGCGGTCCGCGGCGTCGTCGTGCTCGGTGAGGACGGCTGCCTCAGCCCATAGCGCGGCATACCACGGTCGCCACATGCCGCTGTTCCATGCGCGGAGCCCTGTGGGTTGCGTGTCCAGCAGGCGCACGGCTTGCCCGGTCAGGCCCCTGTGCAGCAGCAGCAGGGCGTCGAAGAACTCGCCGAAGTGGAAGTCCGACAGTAAGCGTCCCGGCGTGATGAGAGCGTCCACGATGTCCAGCCACTCGGCGCGGGCAGTGTCGTCCCCGCGTAGCCCGTGAACTGTTGCTGCTGCGTACGCGGCTCGGCTGAAGACGCCGGCTCGTTGGCGACCGGCCCGCTCCCAGCCCTCGCGGAACCGCTCGGCGAGAGCGATCGTCTCGTCCCAGTCGCCGGCCAGCGCAGCGACGACGATCAGCCGCGCGGTCGCCAGGTGGCCCTCCTCGCGGTGAAACGGTAGGTCGCGGGCGCGTTCGGCGAGCCGCCTGGCGGCGGGCAGATCGCCGGCGGCGACAGAACACTCGGCAGCCATGCCGTGCGCGTCGGCGAATTCCAACCCGGACAGGGGCGTCACTGGAATCCCCGCGAGCAGGTCAATACGCCGTAACGCACTGGTCATCGCGGCGCGGACCTCGCCGCGTGCCAATTGCGTCGCGGTGAGCTGGTCGAGTGCGGCGCTTTCGGTCAGCGGGTCGCCGATCCGGCGGGCGAGCGTGAGTGCCCGGTCTACAAGCTCGGCGGTGAGCGCGTCGAAGTCGTCACCACGGAACGCCTCCGCGGTCAGCAACCTGGCTTGCGCGCCGGCGTCATCGGCGGCGAGCGCCCAGCCTTGCGCGAGCAACTCCTGCACCTCGCCGTCGCCGGGCAGGTCGGCCCGGGTGGCCATCATGCCGGGTGCACGATTGATCAACTCCGCCGCTCGCGCGAGATCCGCGGCTGCGGTGGCCCGATCGCCCGCGCGGATTGCAGCGCCGGCCGCCGCACGATGCAGGCGCAGTGCCTCGGTGCCGAAATTGCGGGATTCTGCAGCGCCCGCAGCCCAGTGCAATGCGGTGGCCGCGGCCTTGGCGTCGGGGGCGAAGTCCGCCGCCTGCTCGTAGCGCTGCTGGGACTCGTCGAGCATGCCGCGGGCGAAGCTCAGGTCGGCGAGCATGATCGCCAACCGATGCGCGTCGGGGCGGTATTGAGCAGTGTCAGCCGCCCAGGCCAGCGCACGTCGGAACTCATCGGCGACCTGATCGAACGCCGCCCGCCAGCCACTGACATCGTCGCGGGCATCTGCTTCAAGCGCGGCACCGGTGTCCAGGCACCAGCTCAGTTGGCGAGACGACGCCACTACGGACTCGCCCACATCATCCAATCGACCCACGCCGTACTGCCGGATCGTTTCGAGGGCGCGATAGCGCGTACCGGCCGGGTCCGCGACCGCGACGAGCAGGCTCTGGTCGGCGAGCCCGGCCAGGATGATCGGGACAGCTTCGCCGGCCACCGGTGACCAACCGGCTACCACGGCCACCGCGGACGCAGTAAATGACGTCGCGAACACCGAGACCCGGCGCAAAACCGCCCGGTCGGGTTCCTCCAGCAGGGCATAGCTCCAGTCCAGCAATGACCGCAGCGAACGTTGCCGGTCGCCGGCCCGCCTCCCCCCGGTCAGCAGACGTAACCGGTCAGCGAGTCCTGCCTCGACGCCGTCCAGACCCAGCGACGGCACCCGGGCGGCTGCCAGTTCGATCGCCAGCGCCATGCCGTCGAGCCGCTCGCAGACCGCGGCGATGCGCGGGTTGTCCTCCGGCGTGAGCAGGCTCCCTCCGGCTGCCGATCGCCTGACGAACAGCTCCACAGCATCCCCCGGACCGCCGTCATTAGCTGCCACGGACAGCCCCGGCACCGCGAACACCCATTCGAAGGGCACGAGCAGCCTGGCCCGACTGGTGGCCAGCACGGACACCCGCGGACTGCCTGCGAGGACGCGTTCCAAGAAGACCACCACGCCGTCTAGGAGGTGCTCGCAGTTGTCCAGCACCAGCAGCGTCTCCCGCCCGGCCAGCCAGCCGAAGACAGTGTCCTGCGCGGAGCGGCCCTTGGGTTCGCCGAGTCCGAGCGCGGCCGCGATCGTCGACGCGATCATGGCGGGATCAGTTACCGGCACCAGGTCCACGAACCAGGCGCCATCGGCGAACCGGTCCGTTACCTCAGCCGCGACGCTCAGCGCCAGGCGTGTCTTGCCGACCCCACCGGGGCCGACGGCCGTGACCAGGCGGTGCCCCTCGAGCGCCTCGATCAGAGCGGCCCGCTCCGCAACGCGGCCGACGAACGAGGTCAACGGCGAGGGCAGCGGGGCGACGGCCGCCGTTCCAGCGTGCTCGCCGACGGCGACCGGTGCCACGCGCAGGGTTGCCGCGACAGCTGCAAGAGCTCGACGATCGCTCACCTGCAGCTTGCGCAGTAGGGACGAAATATGACTCTCGACAGTGCGAATGGATATAAATAGTCGAGCGCCAATCTCAGCATTTGTCAGATGTTCCCCGACGGCGGCCAACACATCAGCTTCGCGGGCGGATACATCTACTTCCGATGCGACCCACCGATTCGCCACCTCCAGATTGTGCGCCATCGTCAACCGCGCTACGTCGGCTGCACTGGTTTGGCTCACCCCGACGGTTGTGAGCTTTCCCGTACTTTCCGGCCGAGGAACCTGCTCGCTCACGACGTATTAGTCGCTGCGAGCCGCGAACAAGGCGCCGGCCGCAGATCCGGAAGGACCACAATGAATAACAAGACGAGCCGCCGTCTTGCCTGCGGCATTGGTGGCGCATTGGCCGCTGTCGCGGGAATGGCCACAATCGCCATCAGTACGGCGTCGGCGGCCAGTGACGTGACACAACCGTCTGGGCTCACCGTTCAAGCCGACGCGAACGGAGCACCCGCCACCCTGATCGCGAGCCTGGAGGGCCGCAACGAAGTGACCGGCGGCGCTCCCGCCGGGCAGGGCTTGGAACTGATCGGCATTCAGGGCGACACGCTCAGCTTCTCGGTGTCGTGGCGCGGTCTCGGTACGCCGACGGAGGCGGACATCCACGCCGGGGCTCGAGGGGTGGACGGCCCAGTGGTGGTGCCGTTGTTCGCAACGCCGCAGCCTGATGGCTCCACGTCCGGCAGCGTCACCGTCAGCGACCCAGCGGTGCTCGACGCACTGCGCTCGAACCCGAGCGGCTTCTACACCGACCTGCGCACCACTCAGTTCCCGGCTGGCGCGGCGCGTGCCCAGCTACACGTGCTCGACCACGCGGTCAGCACGAGTGGGGTGTCAGCCGTGGAAGAGTCCGTGCTTCACGGCAGCCAGATCTACGCCTGCACTGTGCAGGCTGACGGGTCGTTCGCCTTCACGCAGTTCGGCGTCGATGCCCACCTTGGCGGCGGCATCCACCACACCTTCGTGCACCCCGCGGCGGGTCCGCCGCAGTGGCAGGCACCTGACGGCAGCGCGGTCAGCGGCGCGGTCGTCGCCAGGAACGCCAACGGCAACGGCAACATCGCCGAGTTGAACCTCGACGCCACCCAGATCGGTGCGTCCACGGGACTGCTGTCGGACGTCGTCGAGGTGCTCCGACTCAACACATCCGGCGGCGTCGCTCCGACGGGGACCTGTGATCCGCAGGCGACCCCAACCGTCAACGTTCCTTACCAGGCCGACTACGTGTTCATCAACGGGTAGGTGCGCGCGCCGACCCCGATGTCAGGCCGGCTGCCCGGGCGAATGGCCTCGACTCCTTCTGCGGGAGGGATCGAGGCCATTCGTGTTCGCGGCGAGCTCAGCTGCCCAGTAGTTGCAGTTGTGCGCCGGCCCACCGTGCTCGTAGCCAGCGGTCATGAGTGGCGACGACGAGTGCGCCGGGTGCGCCACCGAAGGCGTCCTGCAGTTCGTCGGCCAGAAGTGGCGAGAGGTGGTTCGTGGGCTCGTCGAGCAGCAGAAGATCGGGCGGGCTGCCGAAGACGATGGCCAGCGCGAGCCGACGCCGCTGGCCCTCGGACAACGCTCCGACGGGCGTCCGGAGGTCGCGCGGCGCTATCAGGCCGAGGGCGCGCAGCGGAACGGACTCGACGCGCTCGCTGCCGAGTGCTGCCTCGTAGGTCTGCTGGGCGCTGCGGTCGGCGCGGTCGAAGACGGTGTCCTGGGGCAGATAGCCGATGCGCAGCCCGGGGCGGCGCAGCACCGTTCCAGTGGCCGCAACTTGGCCGGCGATGACGCCGAGCAGGGTTGACTTGCCGGCGCCGTTGGGCGCGGTGATCAGCAGCTGGCCCGTAGCCGCGATGTCGAGGTGTTCGAGCCGTAATCGCCCGGGAACGTCGATGTCGCGAAGCGTTATCGCGATGCCGGTGGCGCTCGCTGCGGTGAGCGTCGACACGCGAAACCGCAGTGGTTCCGGGGGTTTGCGGACCTGGGTCCGTTCGAGGTCGTCCAGGCGGCGGGCGGCATCGCGCACACGGCGACTGATCTGATTCTGGACGCGGCCGGTGGTGTGCCCGTAGCCCATCTTCTCGTTGTCGCGCCGCGCGCGGCCGTAGGCCACTTCTCGGGCGGTGACGTTCACGCTGTGCCGTAACTCGGCGAGTTCAGCCTGCTCCGCGGCGAACTGCCGCTGCCATCGTTCCCGTTCTGCCCGGCGGGTCTGCTGGTAACCACTGAAGTTGCCGCCGTACCTTGTCGGGCCGGACATGGCCGGGTCGAGGTCGATCACATCGGTGCAGACCGCGTCGAGGAAGGCTCGGTCATGGCTGGCCAGGACGACCACGCCGCGCATGCCGCGCAGTTGTTCTTCGAGGAATTCGGCTGCGCCGTCGTCGAGATGATTCGTCGGTTCGTCGAGCAGCAGGGCCGATGGACGGCGGATGAGCAATGCCGCCAGGGCCAGCCGAGCGCGCTGGCCGCCGGAGATCTGGGCCAACGCCCGCTCCCCGGGGACGGCGGCGAGGCCGAGTCCCGCCAGGACGATGCCGGCCCGCCGGTCAGCGTCCCAAGCATCGTGGTCCTGGGCACTCTCGAGCAGTTCGCCATATCGGGCCAGCAGCTCCGGGTCATCGGGTCGCTCGCCGATCGCGGTGCTGAGCCGGTCGAGGTCCGCGAGCAGTTGGCGGGACTCGCGTAGCGCGTCCTCCACGACCTGTTGCACAGTCGCTGATCGCTGGAACGCCATCTCTTGCTGGAGGAAGCCGACGTCGTCTGGCCGCAGCACGCTGCCCGCGTCCGGCTGTTCGACGCCGGCGAGCACTCGCAGCAGGGTCGATTTGCCGATGCCGTTTTCGCCGATCAGGCCGATCCGCTCGCCGGGGGACGCGGTGAGGCTGACTCCGTCCAGCACCCGACGCGGGCCGTGGGCACGAACGAGATCATCGGCAATGAGCGCGTGCAGCGCCATGTGTCACCTGAAGGGAAATTCGCCGGGAGCCCGCCGGGCTGCGCCTCGGACGCGGGCTGGACACGGTGTCAGCGACTCACATCGTCGACGATGTTATCCGATACGTGGACCGGCGCTCAGCGCTTATCGTCCGTAGCATCCAGACCGTGGCATGCTCCGGCGAGAGGAGAACCACGCAGATGTCGGAGACGAGCGACGAGCCGCTGGGGGAGTGGCTCGAGATGATCCAGTCGCTGCAGCGGGTCATCCGGTCGCTCACCAAGACCATCGCGGCTGCGGAGGCCGAGAGCTGGCCCGAGGAAAAGATCACGGCACTGAAGCACGAGCTGCAGCGGACGCAGGCGCTGCTGCGGGAGGCGTACGAGATTCAGGAGCTGGAGGATACCTGGCGCAGGAGCTAGTCCTCCCGCGCGTGATCGTGCGGGTCAGTCGCCGACGGCGTCGACACCACGCTGCACGAGCCGCGGATCAGGTGTGCCGACGACCTCGGGGTTCTTCTCCTCGTAGTCGAACCGGGACAGGAAATAGCGCATCGCGTTGATCCTGGCCCGCTTCTTGTCGTTGGACTTCACCGTGGTCCACGGTGCGATATCCGTGTCGGTACGACGGAAGACCGCTTCCTTCGCTTCGGTGTAGGCATCCCACTTGTCCAGCGACAGCACGTCGATCGGAGACAGTTTCCACTGTCTGACCGGGTCGACCTGGCGGATGATGAAGCGGGTGCGTTGTTCGGACTGGGTCACGGAGAACCAGAACTTCGTCAGGTGGATGCCGCTGTCGACGAGCATCATCTCGAACAGCGGCACCTGCTGCATGAACTGCTCGTACTCGTCGTTGCTGGCGAAACCCATGACCCGTTCGACGACCGCCCGGTTGTACCAGCTGCGATCGAACAAGACGAGTTCGCCGCTGGTGGGCAGCTGCTCGACGTAGCGCTGGAAGTACCACTGGTGCTGCTCGCGGTCGGACGGTTTGGTCAGCGCGACGACCCGGGCGTAGCGCGGATTGAGATGCTCCATGAACCGTTTGATCGTGCCACCCTTCCCGGCCGCGTCGCGGCCTTCGAAGATGATCACGTGTTTCTCGGCGGACTCGAAGATGTGGTTCTGCAACTTGAGCAACTCGACCTGGAGTAGGTACTTCTGCTCGTCGTACTCGGCACGGTCCATCCGCTCGTCGTACGGATAGTTCTCCCGCCAGGTGTCGACGGCACGCCCGGCCGGGTCGATCAACTCCGGATCGTCGTCGTGGTCTTCACCCACCGAATACCCGTCGATCTGCAGCCGATCGATGTACTTGCGCACGTCTCCTAGCACGACCGAAGCTTAGTTCCCGGGCGTGAACGCTCGAGTGCGCTGACCGCCTCGTGCCGTGCACGGTGCGGCACGAGCGCCCTTGGACGAGATGTCCAACTATGCGCCGTCCGCCGTTCCTAAAAGCGGTACGAAGGGTTCACTCAATGCCGCGCCGGCGGCGAGCGTGGGCCGACCGCCTCGCCGGGGCGCGCGCAGCGAAGTGGTTCGCGGAAGGCGGATCGGCGGCAGGCGGTTCCTCGTCGTCAAGGCGGCCACCGGGCCCGAGTACGGCCTGCTTGTCCACGATCCGGCCGTCTGGGTGTCGGTGCTCGATGGCCTGGACCGTTTGCTGCCGGAATAGTCCGCCTACCCGCTGGGTCAATTCCCGCAGAAATGCTTTCTTGAGCATCCAACCGCCGCATCACCTTCACGATCGTGCAAATCCCCGCGCGCTGTACGCGGTCAGCAGCAGAGCGGA
>JBPYES010000218.1:0-11378 GCA_051984825.1 Jatrophihabitantaceae bacterium | reverse complement strand
GGTGCGTCACACAAGTGACCGGTACACCTACGCAGACAAGGACCGCGATGACAACGATCCATCGATGGCGGGCATTTGCGATACTCGCCGTCTCCTATTTCATGACGATCGTCGATCTGACAATTGTGAATGTCGCGCTGCCGACAATCGGCCGTCACCTACATTTCTCCGAATCTGGTTTGCAATGGGTGGTGACCGCATACGGCCTGACGTTCGGCGGATTGCTGTTGCTGGGCGGCCGTACCGCCGACCTCCTCGGCCGTCGCCGGATCTTCATGCTCGGCCTCGCCGTCTTCACCGCCGCATCGCTCGCGTGCGGGTTGGCCAGCACCGATTCGCTCCTGATCGTCATGCGCGGCGTGCAGGGCGCGGGCGCGGCGATGTTGCTGCCGGCGGCGCTGTCGATCGTCATGAACATGTTCAGCGAGGGCGCTGAGCGTAACAAGGCGCTCGGCCTCTGGGGCGCGATCGGCGCATCCGGCGCCACGGTCGGATTGATCACAGGAGGCCTGCTTACCCGCTACGTCGGGTGGGAGTACATCTTCTTTTTGAACGTTCCGATCGGCGCCGCGGCTCTGGCGCTCGCGCCTCGAATCGTGCCCGAGAGCCGTCTCGAGACGTCGCGCCGTCGCTATGACCCGCTCGGTGCGTTCACCGTGACCGGTGCCTTGCTGCTGCTCGTGTACGCCATCTCGACTGCACCACAGGACGGCTGGGCCACCGTGAAGACCATCGCCTCGCTGGCTGTGTCGGCCGCGCTGCTGGTTACGTTCGTCTTCGTCGAGGCGCGCGTCGAGGCACCTCTGCTGCCGTTACGGATACTGCGGATGCGCACGGTCGCCGGAGCCAATTCGGTCGGCTTCCTGCTCGGTGCGAGTTTCTTCGCGTTCGTCTTCGTGGGCACGCTGTACATGCAGCAGGTGCTGGGCTATTCAGCGCTGAAGACGGGACTCGCGTGGCTGGCCGCGTCGCTCACCTCGGTGGCGCTTGCTGGGTTGTCGCAGTTCCTCGTAACGCGGATCGGGCCGGCGCCCGTGCTCGTGGCGGGCATGGCGATGATCGCGGGCGGGACGGCGTGGGCGACGCAGGTCGGCGTGCACGGACAGTTCTGGGCCGACCTGGCCGGGCCGTTCTTCGTCGCCGGGGCGGGAACGGCGTTCGCATTCATCCCGATCTCGATCGCCGGCCTGACCGGTGTGGCCGCCCGGGACGCCGGCCTCGCATCCGGTCTGCTCAACACTGCGCAGCAGCTCGGCGGGGCGATCGGCGTCGCCGTCGCGTCCACCGTCGCGGCGAGCCACGCAACGGCACTCGCCGGCGCCGGCCGGGCGCCGAGCGCGGCACTCACGGGTGGCTTCCAGTGGGCCCTCTGGGTGTGTGCCGCGATCGCCCTCGTGGGGGTCCCCATCGCCCTGGTGGTCCCCCGCCGCATACCACAGCCGGAGCCCGTCGTGGTGTCCGCTGTGCCGCAACCCAACGACCCACAAAGTGCCTATACCAGGAGGACATCATGAGCGACCTGACCGGAAAGACCACCGTCGTCGTGGGCGCCACTCGCGGCCTCGGCCTCGGGATCGCGACGGCGTTCGCGCACGCGGGCGCCCCGGTGATCGGCGTCGGCCGCACCGCGACAACGCCGGCTGAGGGGCAGCACGGGACCCCAGGCATCCAGCAGGAGGTCGCCGATGCTGGCGAGGCCACCGCGGCCGGCCGCATTCTCGACCGCCACGATCCGCAGGTAGTCATCCTGGTGGCCGGCGCTACCCCGCACATGCGCCCACTACAGCATCAGACGTGGGAGACGTTCTCGGCCAACTGGAATGCCGACGTCCGCATCAGCTTCTACTGGCTGCGCGAGGCCTTGCTCAAGCCGTTGCGCCCGGGCAGCCGGGTGATCGTGATCAGCAGCGGCGCCGCACTGAACCCGAGCGGCTCACCGCTCAGCGGTGGGTACGCCGGGGCCAAGGCCACCCAGCGCTTGATCACGGGCTACGCCCAGGACGAGGCGAACCGCACCGGCCTTGGTATCACGTTCACTGCGGTGCTGCCCCAGTTCGCCCCGCAAACCGGCGTCGGGCGTCCGGCCGTCCAGGCATACGCGGCGCGGGCTGGGCAGTCCGTCCCGGATTTCCTCGAGGGACAACCCTTCCCGTTGCTCACTCCCGAAATCGCCGGCACCGCGCTCGTCGAGCTGGTGCAGGCCAATCCCGTCGGCCTCTCCCCCGCGTACCTGCTGAACGGCGCCGGTCTACAGCAGCTGCCCTAACCGATGAGCGTCTCGCGCGACGCGGCGAATCAGTGCCGTCGCGCGAGACGCTCCGCATTGAGCGCATCGACGGCGCCGAGAGCGTCGCCGATCGTGGCGTAGTCGACCGCGACGAAGTTCACCGCGTGGCCGCGCTGCGCTTCGCACTGATGTATCCGGTCGAGCAGGAAGCTTCGCGCGTTCACCCTTGCTGCGTCGAGGCGGCTGCCCCCTGAGATGGTGATGAAGTTGTTCAGCAGGAATAGCCGCTTGCCGACCCCGCCGCGGAATGGCGCGCAGGTCAGGGCCTCGGGTGAGCTCGCCGAGAACGGTGTTTCCATGCCATACCTGTAGAAATTGCGGTACCAGGCTGCTGGGCCGTCGGCCTCCTCGGCGAAGACCACCAGACGCCGGTCGGAACGCACCATCTGGCCGAGAGTCGGCCACTCGGCCTGCGGGTCGGCGGGAGGCGTGAGGACCAAACGTGTCAGCCCGGCGGCTGCGAATGCCTGCTCGACCTGCGCGGGCGGAATCTCATCCTCGATGATGAGTGACACGATCTCGCTCGGGTGCGCGTCGAGCCACGTCCGTAGCCTTTGCAGGGTGGGGACGAGCGGAATGGCGCCGGCCCGGCACACCGAATGACACAGCCACAGTCCCGGCCTGGGCGGGTTGACCATGTTGATCAGCCGCGGCAGCTCCGCCTTCAGGTCAGGCGGCAAGTCCGACAGAGCCAATCGCTGCGTGACGTCGTTCGGGCTCTCCCACTGGTACGCGTCGATCTGCATCGCGCGGGCGCCCTGGTCGAGCTGGCTGATGATGTCGGGATCCTGCAACGGACCGATGAACCGGGCAGCCGTCGTCGCCATCGCGTTGTGCGTGGTCAGGAACGCGACCTCGTCGTAGCGCAACGAGCACATGCGCTTCGAGCCGAGGCACTGTTGCGCCGAGGCTCCGGCGGGCACTACTGCGAGGCCCACGAACGTGGCGACCGCCACGGCGCCGACGACCAGCACCTCCCAGGAGGCTGCCTTGCGCAGCGCCAACCCCGAGGCCGCCCATCGGCGGCCGAGCCATGACCCGGCCATGATCAGCAGGCCGGCGACGAGCGGTACGGCGGCCACCAGCACGCCGGTGCGAAACAGCGACGCCGCACCGGCGTGCTGGAGATCATCGACCAGTGCGCGCAGCGACGGTGGCCAGCCGGATGGTGGGGCCGGCAGCATCCGCCGCATGCGCCACCGCACGATCACCATGATGATCAGGGTCAGCGCCCCTCCGGCGGCGACCGTCCCACCGGTTACCAGGAGCCTCCGGTGCAGTGGCGGCCCCATGATCCACCACAGGAACGCCAGGGCTGCGAGGCCGAGCAGCACTGCCCCCAGCCGCACCGGCCCCAGGAACGCCGTGCTGAACGCCCGGACCGTCTTCACCTCGCCGAACTGCACATCCGACGCCTCCAGATCCGGGACGATGTCCCAGCGCAGGCTCGCGGTGCGCTTGACCAGGTCGCGGTAGGCGGTGCCGACCTGCCCGGACAACGCGAACGGCCCGACCGCGGCGAGCGCCGACGCAACATCGCCCGTCTCAAGCGCTGCGGCCACCTCGGGCTGCACCTGGGTGCGAGATGCCGACGGCACGACGGCGAGCAGCGCATGCTCTGCCGTACCGCGCTGCACGTCGTTCAGCCGGACCTCCGGCAGGGACGACGGGCGCGTCCCGTGAGCCAGGTCATCAAGCCCCGCTGTCAGCGACGTCATGAACGCCGCGAAGTCCGGCACGTCGCGGTGCTGCACCGCGGACACCAGGTCGCCGAGGTAGTCCTGGACCAGCACCCCGAGGTTCGCCGCGATCGGCGTCAGGTCGACGCTGAGGGCGAGTTTTGCCGTGTCGCCACGGAGATAGCGCAGCGCGGTGTTGATCTGCTCGTTCACCAACTGCCGCAACGTCGTCGGAGGGAGCACCACCTTCAGGTTCGCGAGCAGCGCCTCGCGGGGCACGGGCAGGCCTGCCATCAGGTCACGCGTCACCGGCGATGACGCCGGGTCGACCAGCACTTCGTCGTAGAGCCGGTCATAGGCGCGCTGGCTGTCGAGGACCTGCTGGTAGTAGCCGGTTTCCAGCACCGTCCGCCGCGCCGTGGCAGCGACGGAGAGCACGGTGACGCAGAGGGCAGCCACAACGGCCGCGGTAACGGCAAGCGTGATCCGCAGTCGCCGGCTCGTGTGGGATGGCCATCCGGCCACTGCGCTCGCCCAGCGCGGCCGGGAGGTCACCGGCGTACGACGTTGATCACAGCCGCTCCCTGCTGTCGTCCATACACCGGAGGCTAGAGCCAGCCGCGGCGTTGCATCCAGGCGTATGCGAGCCACCCGACGGGCACCGGAAGCCAGAACGTCGCTACCCGATACAGCAACACAGCGCTCACCGCCGATGCACCGTGCATGCCCGCTGCGGCGAGGCCGGTCGAGAGGGCCGCTTCGACGGCCCCGAGTCCGCCGGGCGTAGGCGCCGCAGATCCGATGGCGCCGCCGGCGAGGTAGACCACGGCGACCGTCGCAAAGGCGACGCCGCCACCGAACGCGGCGACCGATGCGTATAGCGCGGCGATGCGCCCGGCGTTGAGGCACAACGTGCCACCGACGCCCTGGAGCAGCTTCATCGGCCGCGTTGCCGTGTAGGCCAGCCGCGGCAGCACCTCGCGCACTGTCGGCACGATGCGTGTGCGCAGCCATTCGCGCCCGGGAGGTAGCGCCGTTACGAGGGCGATGACCGCTACCGCCACTCCGAGCACCACGAACGCCCAGCCTGGAATGGGCAAGTCGCCGTGGGTGGATGTCCCCGACGCCACGCCGAATATGACGAGCAGTACGAAATATGCGATCACGCCGACGGCCTGGTTCACGGCAACGCTGGTTGTCGCCCCGGTCGTGCTCACGCCCGCCTTGCGGAGGTACTGGATGTTGAGGGCCATCCCGCCGACCGACGCCGGGGTCACGAACCCCGTGAACGAGGCGGCAAGTTGTGCGAGGACGGTGCGGCCGAAGGAAAGCCGCTCGCGCACGAACCCCATCAGTGCCAGGGCGGCGCCGACATAGGAAAGCGCCGACCCGGCCAGGACGATCGGTGTCCAACTCCAGTCGGTGGACGCGAACACGGTGGCCAGGTCAACTGACCCGAGTTGCCCGATCAGCAGGTAGCCACCGATGATCAGTGCGACGATCATGAGCACGGTGCGCGGCCGCACTCGTTCCAGGTCGGACAGCTGAGGCGGCGGTTCGGCGAGATACCGGTCCATCTCGTCCACGACAGACCCGAGCAGCTCGCGGTCACGCCGCAGCGCTGTCCGCGTGTCCCGGCTGAACCCGACCGGCTGGAGCACCGGCCGTATCGCGGAGAGCCCATCCGTGCCGAGCACATCCCGGGCGATGCTCACCGCGCGCTCGGCTCCCACCAACCGGGTCGTTGTGACCAGCAGCTCGGCCCGGTCCAGGTTTATCCGCAGGTTCGTGGCGAACGCCGTGCCCTCGGTCGGGTTCGCCACCCAGATGAGTCCGTGACCGTCGACGGACATGCGCTCGGGTGTCAGCTCGCGGTGGGTGACCCTGCTCTCGTGCAATCGCCACACCCCACGCCACAGCTCAACCAGCTGCGCATCCCGCAGGGCCTCGGCGCCACCAAGGACCGGGGTCGCGTCGACTGCCTCGTGAGCCAGGACGATCGCGTCCGGCCCGCACGGCACCCCGGCGACCAGCCGCGGTGTCAGTAAGCCCGCCTTCTCGGCCAGCATCGCCAGTAGGGCACGGCGCTCGGCTGTGCGCTCCATCGACACGCTCAGCCCGCGCGCGACCTCGCGCCTGACGCGCACCATTCGGTAGATGCGGAACACCAGACCGGAGGGAACCAGGTCGCGATCGAGCACTGTGACCTGCAACCGCATCCCGGTCTCGGTCACGCCGATGAATTGCCGGTACGGCCCGCTGTGATCGCTCACGTAACTGAGGCGCACCAGCGGGATACCGCGGTCGACCAGCACGTCCGCGATGCGCTCCGCGCCGGGCCGCTGGTCGAACGTGCCGAGCGCATAGCGAAGCGCGACAGCGACCGCCGTGCCCGCCACAAAGCTCACAGCGAGCGCAAGCAATGATGCCTGCGCCCCGGCTAGCGCGGACCCGGTGTAGATGATCAGCGTCGCGGCGTAGTACCACCGCCACCGGACATCTCGGGTCATCCCACCAGCCACGCCGAACGCGGCCACCGCGGCGAGGTAGCTGTCGACAGGCGCGGCCACCACTCCGTTGCCCGTCACGCGCAGCGATTCGTACAGCGCGCCGCCCGACGTGGCGACCGCCCTGCCGAGCCCCCACACTGCCCCGAGGGCGATCATGCCTGCCGCGACGGCGTCCAGCAGCAGCCGGAGGGTGCGGTGTACCAGCATGTCGATCGCGTAGCCGACCGGCAGTGCGATCATCAGCAACGCGGCGACAAAGCTGAGGACGTGCGTCAGCGCTCGGGGCAGGTGATTGAGTGCTCGCTCCAGATCCTCACTCGAGGCCGTCATCGTGCGATGTGCATAGACGCCGAGGACGATCAGCAGCGCAAGCACGACCAGCAGGAAGAACAAGCGCACGAGGTCCAGCGGCCGGCGCACCCGACGAGGTGCCTCCTCCGAAACCGCCTCCACCTTCAGCGTCGCGCGTGCCACGAGCTCACCGCCGTGGGCACCCCGCGCGCGCAGCAGCGAATCATGGCTGCGCAGCGGCTAGCGTCAAGGTCGCCGTCGCGGTCTTCCCCGAGCGGATGTACTCCACGCGCAACGTGTCACCGACGCGTTTGTGCAGCGTGGCAAGCAGCAAACTGTCCGGAGTGGTGGTCGGCGTGCCGTTGGCGCTGACGATGATGTCTCCCACCTGTAGCCCGGCTTGCGCGGCGGGCCCGCCGGGGCTGACCGCCTGTACGAAGAGGCCGTCCTCGGTATGCGCCTCGCTCGCCACGCGCGGCGGTATGAGCGTGGTCGTCAGACCCGTGGTCGGCGGCACGAAGCGCCCCGTGTCGATCAGCTGATCGGCAACGACGGTTGCCAGGTCGACCGGGATCGCGAAGCCGATACCCACGCTGCCGCCGCCTGGCTCTCCGGACGCGTTCGGGACCGTGGCAATCGCCGTGTTGATGCCGACCAGCTTGCCCGAGCAGTCGACCAATGCGCCGCCCGAGTTGCCAGGGTTGATCGAGGCGTCGGTCTGGATCGCACCGGGCAGCCGGGCGGTCTGGCCGCCGGCCGCGGGAACGGACACATCACGTCCCAGCGCGCTGACGATCCCGCTGGTGACCGTGCCGCTCAGCCCGAGCGGGGCGCCGAGGGCGACGACCGGCTGCCCAACTCGCAGCGGCTCCGATTTGCCGATCGCGATCACCGGGAGGTTGCCGGTGTCTTGCACCTTGACGACGGCGAGGTCCCATGGGACGGATCTACCGATCAACCTCGCCGGCTCGGTCTGCCCGCTGCTGAACAGCACGTTGATCGTCCCGCCGCCCGCGCCGGCCGAGATCACGTGGTCATTGGTGAGGATGTAGCCGCCGCTGCGGATGATCTCGCCGCTGCCGCTTCCCTGTGAGGCGCCGTTGCTCACGGCTAGGGTCACCACCGATGGGAGCACCTTGTCCGTAACAGCAACAGCGGGGCAGCGGGTATCGCTTGCCGACGACCCGTTCGAATCGGTCGTCGCGTGCACGATCACCCCGCCGACCACGCCGCCGACTACGGCGATGACGGCCGCGGCCGCCACCAGGATCCACGGCTTCATAAAGCGTTGGCTTCCAGACCCTTTGGACGTGATGCCACCGTTGCCGACCGGTTCGGCATCAGCCTGCGTCGGCTGACCCTGCGTCGGCTCGCTGGGCGGGCTCGTCATGGTCGTGCACTCCCCTCGCCGGCGGAATCGTCATCATCATCATCGTCCTGGTCTGGATCCTGACACTGTTCGTGCGAGCCGGGCAGTACCAAGTGAGGGCGGCGTCTGCGAAGCCGGCACTCCCCCACCACCGTAATGATCAAGCGTTTCTCGTCGGCACGCTATCCTTAGCAGGACAAAAGCACAGCATTCTCACCTTTGCGAATGGGCTCCGCCCGCGTCTCGCGGGTGAGGCTCGAGATGCCCGACGATTCGAGTTAGGGAGCCGCCATGTCGGACCTGATCATCATCGGCTACGACGATCCGCAGACAGCGCGCAAGGCATACGAACAAGTGCTCGCCTTACGAGAGAGTTTCGTCGTCGAGCTGCGCGGCTTGGCGATCGTGACCGTTGATGCCGACGGCAAGACCCACGTCGATACGCCACAGCGCGTCGTGGCCAACTCCGCGGCGGGCGGGGCGGTGTTCGGACTGTTGTTCGGCGTGCTGTTCCTCGTTCCCGGCCTGGGCATCCTGGGCGGCGCGATCGGTGCGCTGTTCGGCCTGCTGGGCAGGTCCGGCATCAACGAAGGCTTCCGCGCACAAGTCCAGGACATGCTGCAGCCTGGCCACGCAGCCGTCGTCATCATGGCGTCGAAGATCACCGAGGACAAGTTCACGGCGGCAATGACTCCCTTCGGTGGCACCGTCTTGAAGACTTCGCTCTCCGACGCCGCTGAGCGCGAGCTCGCCGATGCGATGGCAGGCGGCGCCAGCTGAGCTCCGACGCACGCCCTTAGAAAAGCAGTATCTTCTTGCTGGGCGAATTTCTCATTGGAGAGAGCGCCCCGGTCTCAAGCGCTCCATCATGAACGGGTGAGGTTCACCGGGAACGCTTGCCGCGCAGTGGGCAGGAATGTCCAGTAGCCGTGCGGCGAGGGCAGCGCCTTATGAACCGCGAGTCGATGCTGCGGACGAGATCCACGAGCGACCGGGCGGGTCACGCACGTTCTTGTTCACCGCGGAGGTGGACCAGCCCCGCGCGCGGCGCGCGACAGATGTGATGCTGCTGCTCGGCTGCGCCGTAGCCCTGGGACTCATCGGTGCAGTGGCCGTGCCACAGCCGGGTGTGCAGCGAGCCTTCGAATCGTTCGTTCGCAGCATCCCGTCCAGTCTCGACGCCCTGTGGCGGCTACTGATCGCGATCGTCACGCTGTTCGCAATCGTCGTGCTGATCACCGCCGTATACAGCCGGCGGTGGTTGGCGCTGCGCGACCTCGTCATCGCCGGTGGCCTCGCCTTCTGCCTTTCGCTGGTCGTCTCGCGGGTCGTGACCGGCACCTGGCCCGCCGTGTGGGACTCATTGCGATCAAACGGCAAGAGCATCCACTATCCGCCGTTGGCGCTTGCGCTCTCGGCCGGCGCACTGCTGGGCGTCTCGCCCGAGCTGCGGCGACCGGCCCGCAGGCTCGCCCACTGGCTGATCTCTCTTGCCTTCCTCGGCTCGATCTTGCACCTCACCACTGCCGTGACCGGTGCGGCGAGCGCGCTTGCCGCAGCCGGTGCGGGTGCTGCCGCGGTGCGCCTCGCATTCGGCTCGTCCATGGGACGGCCCAGTCTCGCCGACGTGGCGACGGGCCTCGGCGGCCTGCGCATTGCCGCGCACTCGCTGCGCATCGCCGAACGTCAAACCGCCGGAGTGTTCCTGGTCGACGCGATCGACGACGACGGCAAGCCCCTTGTCGTCAAGGTCTATGGGCGAGATGCTTACGACACTCAGCTGGTCACGACGATGTGGCGCTGGGCGTGGTATCGCGGCGCCGGCACGCCGACGTCCTTCGGCCGGCTCGCCCAGGCGGAGCACGAAGCCTTCCTGACCCTGCTGGCCGCGCAGGCAGGCATCCACACCGACAGGGTCGTGACCGCCAGCGCCACGAACGAGAACGACGTCCTGCTCGTGCTTCGCCGCAGCGGGTGCCCCATTGCACGAGCCACCGATCGCTGGAGCACGACGCTCGTCGCCGAGTCATGGCGAACGCTTCGGCAGCTCCATGACAACGGCATATCTCACGGGCAGATCGACGACGCGCGGCTCATACTGGACGGCGACACCCTTGGTTTCGCCGACTTTCGCGGTGGCAGTATCGCACCGCGTCCAGAACGCCTGCGCTCCGATCGGGCGCAACTGCTGGTGACGACGGCGCTCGCCGTCGGGGTTGAGCCCGCTGCCGTTGCTGCGGTGACTGCACTTAGCCGTAACGAGCTCACGGCAATGCTGCCGTACGTCCAACTACCCGCGCTCACGGCGCAGCAACGCAGCAAAGTCCGCACGTCGCGGCTTGATCTCGACGCATTGCGCAAGCACGTAGCAGAGCACGCTGAGCTGCCCGCCCTCGAGCTGGAGCGGATGCGCCGGGTAACGCTGGGCTCCCTGCTGCGAACCGTGCTGCTGATCGCGGCCTTCTTCGCGCTGGCCGCCGGCATCGGCGGCTTGGACTTCGACCTGCTCGGCGATCAGCTCAGTCAAGCCACATGGTGGCTGATTGTCGCGGGCGCACTCGTGGCTCAGGGCACCCGGCTCACGAACGCGATCTCGCTGATAGGCGCGTCTCCGCAGCCATTGGCGCTCGGGCCGGTGTACGCGCTGAAGCTGGCAATGGGGTACATCGGCTTTGCCGTGCCTGCACCAGGGGCACGCACGGCGGTCGGTGTCCGTTTCCATCAGCGGCACGGAATGCCAGCCGGAACCGCGCTAGCCGTTGAGGGATTGGACGGTCTCGCGCAATTCTGCTTGCAGGTGATCCTGCTGATCGGTCTGCTGACGCTCACGTCCGCCACGCTGGAGCTCGACTTCGGCGCGGCCATTCCGGACAAGCTCATATTGCTGCTGGTGGTCGTGCTGGCCATCGTGATGGCCGCAGGAATCACGCTCGCGGTGCGGGCAAAGTGGCGGCGGGCGATCATCGACTGGATTCGCAAATTGGCCGGCGAGGCACTACATGCGGCACGCGGTTTGCATTCGCCGCGACGGCTCGCCCTGCTATTCGGCGGCAATCTCGCAACTGAATTGCTGTTCGCCTTTGCTCTGCTGTTGATCGTGCGCGGCTTCGGGTACCCCGTCGGACTGGCCGAGATCCTCTTCATCAACATCAGCGTCTCGCTGCTGGCCGGTGTCATGCCCGTACCGGGGGGTATTGGCGTCGTCGAGGGCGGCTTGGCGGTTGGCCTCGTGGGCGCCGGGC
>JBPYES010000217.1:0-13955 GCA_051984825.1 Jatrophihabitantaceae bacterium | reverse complement strand
TGTCGGCCCGGGTCTTCGTCGTGCCAGGCAACGATCTCCTGGGCGCCCTGTTCGAAGGAGATCGTCGGACGGAAATCGGGCACCAGCCCGCGCAGATGCGAGTTGTCGAAAATGAGCGAGTGTGCCTTGTCGCCCAGCAGCCCCGCCCCCCACGTGGCATCCACAGCGGCGATCGCGTCCGACGGTACGTGGACCAGCCACGCGTCAACGCCGGCCGCGGCGGCGAGGGCCTGCGCGATTTGGTTCCAGGTCAGGAAGTCGTCGGTGGTGATATGGAAGGTGTCACCGATCGCGCGCGGGTGCCCGAGCAGCGGGACAAATCCACGGGCGAAGTCCGTCGCGTGGGTGAGCGTCCATAGCGACGTGCCGTCACCGTGCACGATGACGGGTTTGCCCGCGCGCATCCGGGCCACGACCGTCCACCCGCCCTCGAAGGGGATCGCTGTGCGGTCATAGGTGTGCGATGGGCGCACGACGGTCACCGGGAAGCTGTCCTCGCGGTACGCGGCGGTCAACAACTGCTCGCAGGCGATCTTTTCGCGGGAGTATTGCCAGAACGGGTTGTGCAGCGGCGTCGACTCGACGACCGGCAGCCGGGCCGGCGGTGTCTGGTAGGCCGAGGCTGAGCTGATGAACACGTACTGGCGCACCCGCCCAGCGAACAGCTCGACGTCCTGACGGATGTGGTCGGGGGTGTAGGCGACCCAGTTCACGGCGACATCGAATTCACGGCCGGCGAGCGCCGACCGACTCGACTCGGCGTCGCGGATGTCGCCGCGGACCACCTGCACGCCGTCCGGTACCGAACGCTTGGACGTCGTGCCGCGGTTAAAGACGGTGACCTCGTGCCCGCGCCGCACGGCCAGCTCGGCACATGCCGAGCTCATAATCCCGGTTCCGCCGATGAACAAGATCTTTTGCGCGTGCACTCGATCAGACTATCCACGCTCGGTGCGGACCTGGATCGGCCAAGCGATCGGACGCACGAGCGCTCCGCCCGGATTGCGAACAATTTCAGTTGTCGGCTCACGTGCCCCCGAAGCACACACTCCCGTCGATACGCGCGCGAGTCAGCCTCGGGTGATGTCGTCGATCGCCGCGCAGATGAAGAGGTATAGAAGTCCGTTCGTTACCGGACACGCCGATGAGCCCGGTCCATTGTGGATCTGGTTTACCTTCGAACGGCAGATCGGCGAGCAGTTCGCGACGACGCCAGGCGGTCTGTCGGCCGTCACTCGACGACAAACGGAGGTCGCGACATGGGGATTCACGACCGAGGCATCGTGCAGCAGGCCAAGAAGGGCCAGGGCGAGACGAACCAACGCCTCGACGCGCTGATCGCCGAGCAGCGCCGAACCAACCAACTGCTGGAGGCGATGCTCACGACGCTTGGCAACTGGCTCGAGCGGAGCGCATGAGAAGCCGACGACCGTGCCGCTGCGAGCGCCACCCGAGTCGGCTGGCCGATTGCCATCCTCGAGGCTGATGGCTCAAACATGACCGCGAGGACAGGGGTGCCCCATGGCAACCTCGGTACCAGTTCTGCTGATCACCGGGCCGGTCGGGGCCGGAAAGTCGACGGTGGCTGCCGAGGCGGCGCGGCTGTTGCGGGAGGCGAACGTGCCCCACGCTGTAGTCGACCTCGCCTGGATGGAGCAGTGCTGGCCCGTCCCGGTAGATGACCCATGGAATGAGCGGCTGATCCACCGCAATCTGGCCTGCATATGGGCCAACTTCCGGCAGGCCGGAGCCGATCGGCTGATCCTGGTGCGCGTGCTGGAGGCCCGAAGCCTGCTGCGCCACGTGGCCAACGCGGTGCCGGGTGCCGAGATCATCGTGGTCCGGCTTCGAGCACCGCTGGCCGTACTACACGCGCGAATCCGTTCCCGGGAGGCCAGCGACCCCAGCTGGTTCGTGGGCGCCGCAACCCACACGGCGGAGGCCCTGGAACAGGCACAGGTCGAAGATCACCTGGTAGACAACCAAGACCGCCCAGTCGCCGCAGTCGCCGCAGAAGTGCTTCGCCTGGCCGGATGGCTGGATGCCAGTATGTCCTAATCTGCCGCTCCGCGGTCGACTGACCGGCCCGTGCGCTGGGGTTACTTCGACCTACCCGTCAGAGTTCAGCACGCCGGCCTCGACTAGGCGCTCGCGAGCCTCGTCGACACCAGCCGCGCGAGCGGTGGCAAAGCCTGCGGCTGCTGCGCCGGCAACGTTGAGCGCGTTGTCGTCGATAAACAACACGCGCTCGGCTGGTACAGGCAGTAAAGCTGCGACCTGCGTGAAGGCTGCGACATCCGGCTTGAGCATGCCCATCTCGAAGGACAGAAAACGCTGGTCGAACAGGTCCAGCAATGGCCAGGTGGAGATGCGATCATGCCAGTGCAGCGCGTTGGTGTTGCTGAAACAAGCCGTGCTGACGCGCGCCTTGGTGTCGGTGACCAGTTGCGCAGCTCCGGGCAGGGGCCCGTTCGGCCAGTTACGGAAGGCTTCGAGGAACGCTGCCGGGCTTAAGTCAAGCTGCCAGTCGGTGACCACGCCATCGGCGAACTCAGCCTCGGAACAGCCGCCGCTCTCGAAGCGACGAACCCACTGACAGGTCAGCCAGCGGCGCCACAGGTCATCCTCGCTCGCCATGCCGGTCAGCTCGAGCATGGCCTGCACGCCGGGCACGTCGATGAGTACACCGCCGAGGTCGAAGAGCACCAGATCAATGGGTTCCGCCACGCAAGCAACTTATCGGGCTACCCATGACTGCCCAACGCGGCTGCCTGAATTCACGGAACTGTAAGGAGCTCGACGGCGTCACGAATTTATCGTGGTCGGCAACCAGCTATCTGGGAGCGGCTCATGTGGTTGTCGAGTCGATCTGCACTTGGTGCGCTTGTGGCTGTGATGGTTTTGCAGGTGCCGGTGAGCGCGGACGCGAAGAAGCCCCCGCCGCCACCTCCGCCCGGCGGCGGCTTCTCGACGACGAGCACGTACGTGAAGAATTATGCGAATATCGTCAACGGTGCCGAGCTGGATCTGACCCCGAGGGCGGTGCAGTCGACGCCTGATGGCGGCTGGGTCGCGCTGGCGAGTAGCCCGGCGGCCCCGAATGCGGTCTCGGTGGCTTGGCTGCTGAAGGCGAACGCTGTGGGCGCGCCGCAGTGGCAGGAAGCGGTCGGATGTTTGAGCAATCCCCCGGGCGATTACTCCGACGCGGTCTCGCTGGAGCCGATTAGCGACGGCGGCTATGTGCTTGCGGGCGGCACGGTCGGCTGCGGCTCAGGCACGGTGTGTCCGAGCCTGAGCGGCCTGCAGTGCGGACTGATCGAGAAGCTCGACAGCGCCGGCCACCTTGTCTGGGCCCGGGCGTACTCCGCCGATGTCAACGGAACTACGTTCGATCAGCTCAGGCCGACGAATGATGGCGGCTTTATCGCGGTCGGCAGCGCGACCGACGCGAGCCAGCGGCCCGGTGCGCTGATCGTGAAGCTGGACGGCACCGGCAATATTCAGTGGCAGCGCGAGCTCGGCCCGACCCCGACCAGCTACGCGTATTTCAGCTCAGTCGCGCAGACCGCCGACGGCGGCTACGTGGCCGCTGGTACGAACACAGGTTCCGCCCCGCCGCTGACGTCGATACTGGTAGCGAAGTTCGACGCCTCCGGCAACGTCGCCTGGCAGCACGGCTTCAACGACCTCGGCGCCACCGGCGTCACGGCGGACGAGCGCGTGAGCACGATTGTGCAGACTGCCGACGGCGGCTACGCGATCGGCGGCGACTGGGACTCCGACACCTCGGGCTATCCCGAGTGCTGTCAAGGCGCATTGCTGGTCAAGCTCACAGCGAGCGGCTCGATCGACTGGCAGCGGGCCTACTCCGGCGGGTTTGTCTGCGACTCCACTTACTACACACCCTGCCGGAACATCGGCGGCAGCGTGTACTCCCTGCGCCAGACCAGCGACGGCGGCTACCTTCTCGTCGGCGACATCAATTCGGTGGAGTACAGCGGTCTGTTGCCCTGGTTGGCCAAGGTCGACGGCGGCGGCGCGCTCGTCTGGCAGCAGGCCGACTACCAGGTCAACCCGCCCACCGGTGCGCCATTGAGCGAGTACTTCGCCTCGTCGGCACTGACCGCGACCGGGCCCGTCGCGCTGGGCTCCACGGAGAACTACTCTGCCCAGCGCAACGAGCTTCTCGTCGTACAGACCGATGCGAACGGGAACGTCGGCGCCTGCTCGCAGATCCACGGCGCCACAGTCAGCGCCATCGACCCTGCGCTGGTCGCGATCGCGCCGGGCCTGACGATTCGGACGAGCGTCGCGACATACAACGCGGCACCAGCGCAAACACAAAATACGTCCGCGAGGGCAACCCCCAGCCAGTGCTAACCATCCGACGAGCATCAGCCAAACCCCTCGACAACCCGGCCGACCGTTTGCAAGAACGCTAATCACGCGGCAACGCGCAAATCCGTGCGGATTCGCCGCCGTCAGTAGCGGTCCTGGATCGCATCCTCGAACTCCGCGGCGGATTGGAGGCGAGTGCTCACGAACGCCCGGCCACAGCACGCCGATCGAACTCGCCGACCGCCGGCTGCGCTGACCTCGTCACGTTCCGTTCCACGTGGCAGAAGACCCGGCTCGGCGTAATCAGGCAGGGCGCCAGCACAGCTATCACTGACATTCACCAGTTCACCTATGACGCACTCCGCAGCACCATTACGGCGTCGGCCGACGCCTAAATGGCGGCGCATGCGGCGAGATCGGCGAAAGGAGAGAGAAACCGACAGAGGCGTGTTGCGAATTGAAATGACCCACCAGAGAAAGTGGTTCACCATCTTGGTGCTCGATCGGCGTCGGCGTCGACCCTTAATCATCAGGCATGGAGCATCCCGTGGCGACCGTCCACCATGTCGGCGTAGGTAGAGGTGGTCAGTCAGCGGTTGCGGCGTATCTGCTTAAGTTGTTGCCGACTGCCAATTTAAGAGCAGACAACCGCCTGCCCCTAGCGCGACCAGTCCGACCACCAGCATCTCCCAGACCCCGGATAGCCGCCGTGATCGTGCGGTTGTGCATTGTTGCTGAAACTCGCTGACCAGCGATGGATCCAGCTTGGTCTGAGGCCCGAAAATGTTCCCGCAGGACAGGGAGGCATCGCCCGTCCATGCGACCTTGACGTCACTGAAGCCGAGCCACAACGCGACGAGCACAACGATGCTGCCCGCGACCGTCACGAAACATCCGGCGGCCCGCATCCGTGACATGCCGTTTCCCCTCGTAGCGGCTGCCCTATGTCGGGCTGCCGCCAGGCGCGTGTAGGGCTGCATATCGGCGCTGATCCACGATCGCCCGCGCTGCCCAGGGCTTGGGTCGGCTACCAGTCGCGGCTGGAGGGCAGGGTGTGGCCCGGCCGTGGTCCTGGCGTCAGTGCTGCGCGGCCGCAAGTGACCTAGAAGTAGGGCTGGAAACCACACTCCAATCGGAGCCTCAGGGTGACAGCGCCGGAGCCGTTGCGCGGGTGCGCCTTGATCACCAGGAACCACTGCAGGCCGGTGTTGCCTGCCGTGGTCTGGATGTACGGCACCTGGGTTTGCAGCATCTGCTGTGTGTGCGCAGGCGTGAGATAGGTGAACTCCTGGACCACGGCGTGGGCCCAGTCGAGCTGGGTGTCCACCAATGCGTTGGCATACGAGGCCCACTGCGCGGGCGTGACGGCTGCATTGGGGTTGGTGCCGTTGATACGGGAATCCAGGGCCGCCCACAGGCGCTGGTCGCCGCCGATGCTTGGGGTCTCACAGAGGCGGAGGCGCAGCACTTCGGCCGCATGCGCCCGGTCGACCGGCGGCCCGAAGCTATTCGGCCCCGTTTTGGGGCCGTCGAGAGTGTAAAAGTGCGCGACGAGATTGGGCGTCGGGATGCAGGCGACCGCGGCAGCTTTAGCGCGCAAGGGCGCCGGGCCCAAGTGCGAGCTGCCGCGCGTCAGGATGGAGATCAGAGCCAGGACTAGCCCGGCTGTAATGGTCGCCCAAACGATGTACGCGAAGGCGGCGTCGTTGCTTAGCTCTTCCTCGGGAGCGCCTACGTAGTAGTGATGGGGCTCGCTTGGACGCTCGGGCTGGGACATGGCCGGGCCTCTCTGCCGAATCGGCCCGCAGCTGATGTGCGCGCGTTGCGTTACCAGTCGCGGCTTGGCGGCAGCGTCCGGCTGGCCCGCGTGCGGGCGTCCGTGCTGCGGTTGCAGTGTGCGTGCGCGGGCTGCAGGTTTGCCCAGCCGTCACTGCCACCGCGCACGCCCGGCAACAGGTGGTGCAAGTACCACTTCATCCAGGCAGCGACGTTACCCCCGCAGATTGGGCACGGCCGCGGGCCCATAGCCAGGGCAGCTGCGTAGTAGGCAGGCAGCCGACGCCACTGGCTGGTGCTGCCACCACGTCGCAGTGCGCTAGTCATGCGCCGATGATGGCACCAGTCCTGTGCCGATCGCAGCCACTCTGGCCACTGCCGTCATGCGCCGATGGTGTTACCAGTCCCGTGACGGCCGCACCGCAAGAGGGGGCCTATCTGAAGACCCGCACTGGTGTGGTGTCGATCGTCGGCGCTGGTGGGATTGGATTGACGCTCAGCCGCGCAGGTGGCCAAGTTTCGAAGATTGACGTGGCAAACCCCAATCGGTGCGCGATGACCTGCTGGCCGTGCCGTAGCTGCTGGTGGCCAGGGTGCGCGATCGGCACCACGTACAAGTCCATGCCGTCGGCCAGCTGGGCTGCGACGTCCGCACTGTCGCTGCGACACCTACGGCTTGCCACGCATCCGGGTTCACGGTCTTCGGCACAGCGCTGCAACGTCGCTGATCTGATCGCATCCGGCGTCAATCCGAAAGTGGTCAGCCAGACTGCTGCCGACTCAAAGAGAGAACGAATGTGACACGGGCGTGACCACTAAGCCTGTCGATCTTGCTGCAGCCCAGCAATTCCGGGGCTCATGGGCGGTGGCGCAGGGATTCGAACCCTGGGAGGCTTGCACCTCACACGCTTTCGAGGCGTGCTCCTTAGGCCGCTCGGACACGCCACCGCGCACGAGGATACATGGCCCGAGGATCAGCGCCGGGCGGCGAAGAAGTCGGCCAGCAGGGCTGAGCACTCGGCCTCGCCCACGCCGGCGAGCACCTCGGGACGATGGTTCAGCCGCCGATCACGGACGACGTCCCAGAGCGAGCCGACCGCTCCGGCCTTCGGGTCCCAGGCCCCGAACACGAGACGCGACACCCGCGCCAGCACCAGGGCGCCGGCGCACATGGTGCAGGGCTCCAGTGTGACGGCGAGCGTGCAGCCGACCAGCTGCCACGAGCCGAGCGCGGCACCGGCCCGCCGCAGCGCGAGCACCTCGGCGTGCGCCGTCGGATCAGACAGCGACTCCCGCTCGTTGTGCGCGGACGCCACGACGTCGCCGGACGCGGACAGCACGACCGCCCCCACCGGTACTTCGCCCAGAGCCGCCGCGGCACGAGCCACGTCGAGCGCGGCGCCGATGGCAGCCGAAGGGGACGTCACACGCGCAGCGCCTCGAACGCGTCGGCGCATCCGGCCTTCTCGCACACGGCGACGATCAGGTCGATCGGCAGCGTGCCCTCGTGCGCACAGAGGTCGAGCAGCTCGGGCGCCGACGTGCCGAGGTCGTCAACCAGCGCGGCGTCGCCGAAGGGCGCGCTGTCGTGTGCGGGCGGCGCGTCCTCGTCACCGTCGAGGACGTCCTCGCCGATCTCGTCGAGCTCGTCGGCGACCAAGGCGGCGATCGGGTAGGCGTCAGCGGCATGCCCATCAGAGAGGAACACCCTCGGCTCTTCGCTGTCGTCGACGCGGGCGAGCACGGCGTATTCGTCGTCCTGCTCGACGACAAGCAATCGCACATCACCGGACACATCGCGCGTCACTTCAACCAGATCGTCGAGGCTTTCGCAGTCGTCGAGGTCGACCTCGACTGCACGCCACAGATCGTCGGAACGTGCCAGGACGGCAGCAAAATAACTCATCGCGGTACCCGTGCGGACTCAATGGCCTTGGCATACGAGTCGGCCAGGCCGATGCGGCCGATGATCGTCTCGAGCATCTCGTCCGGGTAGGCGTCGAGGTCGTCGAGCACCAACTCCATCTCGTCTTCGGACAGACCCAGGTCCTGGAACAGGTCCAGGTCGCCGATCGGCCAGATCTCGTCGAGCTCGTCGTCGTCGGGTGGTTCTTCCCCGAGCCGCTGCAGCACCTGCTCGGCAAGGGGGTACTCCACGGACGCCGTCAGGTCGGACAGCAGCAGCGAGATCCGCGCCCCGTCCTGCCGGGCGATCAGGAAGAACTCGTCGTCGACGTCGGCCACGACGAACGGCCCACCGTCCGGGGGCTGCCCGCGCAGTGCGGCAATGAGGCCCCGCAGGTCGTCGAGGACCGCCGGCGGCAGCGGCTCGCACCGCCACTGCCCAGCATCGCGAAAGGCCGCGATTGCGAAGCCACGCTGCGCCATGACCCCCACCCTCTGCGAGATGCGTGAGGCCTCGATCCTGACACGTCATCCGGCACCGTGGTAGTACGGGCGGCCGGGAGCAGACACGATCTGGGCCGGGGGCGATAGCGTCAGTGCCGTGACGGCGCTGTTCGGCCGGGTCGCGGTTCTCGGCCTGGGGCTCATCGGTGGCTCGCTGCTGCGCGCGATTCGCCAGAGTGGGCTCGCCGTCGTCGGCTACGACACCGACTTCCAAACCGCCGCGGCCGCCAGCGCGGCCGGATTCCCGGTTACCGCAAGCGACGCCAGCGCGGTGCACGGCGCCGACCTGGTGGTACTCGCGATGCCACTACCCGAAGTCAAGGGGGCGCTCCAGTCGCTCGCCGGGCATCTCAGCCCGGAGGCGGTGCTCACCGACGTCGGCACGCTGAAGTCGCCCGTGCTGGAGCTGGTGCGCGGCATCATCCCCACGACGCGCTTTGTCGGCGGGCACCCGCTGGCGGGCACGGAGAACAGTGGCTGGGCCGCTGCCGACCCGCTGCTGTTCCGCGATGCGCCCTGGGCGCTCACCCTCGAGCCGGACACCGACCTGACGTCCTGGATCGCCCTCGCCGAACTGGTGTGCGACCTGGGCGCCAAGCCCGTGCCGGCCACGGCGGCCGAGCAGGACGCCGCAGTCGCCCACGTGATCGGCCTGCCGCACGTGCTGGCCGAGGCGCTCGCGCTGACGGGCCTGACCGGCGGCCAATTGGGCCTGTCGCTTGCCGCCGGGTCGTACATGACGGGGTCGCGTGTCGCGCGCACCCGGCCCGATCTGGTGGCGACGTGGTGCGACGGCAACCCCGAACTCGTCCGGGCCCTCGACGACGTCATCGCCCGGTTGCAGGACGCCCGCGCCGACCTCGCCGCCGACGGTTCGGTGCTCGACCTGGCGACTGCCGGGCACACTGCGCGCATGGACTGGGAGCACCGGCGGTTCGAGCCGGTGGAGCTCACGGCCGACGCGGCGGAGCTGCTCGAGCACGGACGACATGGCGGATGGATTACAGCCGTGCTGCGCGACGCCGACGGTGTGCGGCTGCTCGGAATGCGTCCACGTACGTGATCACCGGTATCCCACTGGTCGACGTCGTCCGGTCAGGGTTCGTCGAGAGTGTCCACAGTGGACACCTCGTCGTCCTCGACGCGGTTGAGCTGGGCCATCCGGGCCAGCCGCTGTTCCCGCGATCGTCGAACAAACCGCTCCAGGCAGTCGGCATGCGCCGCCTCGGCTTGGACGTCCCGGCGCGACACCTCGCCCTCGCCGCCGCGTCGCACAGCGGCGAGCCGGCGCACATCGCGGGTGTGCGTGCAATGCTCGCGAGCGGTGGGCTCAGCGAGGGCGACCTGGGCTGCCCAGCTGCGTGGTCGCTCGACGAGACGGCGCGCCGTGCGTGGGCGGAGCCTGAGCGCATCACGATGAACTGCTCCGGCAAACATACAGCCATGCTGTTGACCTGCCGCATCAACGGCTGGCCCACAAAGAGCTATCTCGACCCTGACCATCCGCTGCATCGGTCGCTGCGGATGACCGTCGAAGACCTCGCCGGCGAACCCGTGCCAGCAGCGGGGGTTGACGGCTGCGGTGCGCCGCTCTTCGCGCTGAGTCTCGTCGGGCTGGCCCGTGCCTATCGGCGGATCGCCACGGCCGAGGCAGGGCCCGAACGCGACGTGGCTGATGCGATGCGCGCCCACCCCGACCTCGTCGGCGGCACGGGGCGGGCGGCCACCCGGCTCATGGCCGGCATCCCGGGGCTCATCGCCAAGGACGGCGCGGAGGGCGTGTTCGCTGCCGCCCTGCCCGACGGCGCGGCAGTCGCCGTCAAGATCGACGACGGGACGCAGCGAGCCGCCGAGCGGGCCGTCGTCGCCGGGCTACGCACGGTCACCGCCGCCGCCGTGCTGGATGAGCTGGCTACTGCTCCGGTGCTCGGCGGAGGCGAGACGGTCGGCGAGATCCGGTTCCGGCCAGGTCTGCTGTAATTCCGATTTGCTAGGGGCACAATGTCGCCATGATTGGCGCCATCATCGCGTTGTTCTTTGTGGGTCTGATCGCCGGCGCAGTCGGCCGGCTAATCGTGCGCAGTCCGTCGCGGCTGGGCTTCTGGGGCACCGTGCTGCTGGGCATTGTGGGTTCGTATGCGGGCGGGACGCTCGGCGCGCTGCTGTTCCACGACAAGTTCGACATCCGCAAGGCGTCCACGATCATCGGTGCGATCGCCGGCACCATCATCGTGCTCGCCATCTGGCGAGCCGCCACCGGAAGGCGCGCCCTCAGCAAGCGCTACTGACCGACCGGGACGGGCACCGGCCTGACCGGTTCCGCCTCACGGATGCCGTAGCGCGCGTAGAGCCCGCGTAGTGGCCGCGGTGCCCACCAGTTCGCGTTACCCAGCAGGCGCATGGTCGCGGGTACCAGGATCGAGCGGACGAGCGTCGCGTCGATGAACAACGCGACCAACATCGCGACCCCGATCAGCTTGATGAACGCGATCGGCGACGCGGAGAACAGCCCGATCACGACCATGAGCAGCAGCGCCGCGGCAGTGATGATCCGCCCGGTGCGCTGGATCCCGGTGGCAACAGCCAGGCGATTGTCGCCGGTCCGGTCGTACTGCTCACGCACTCGTGAGAGCAGGAAGACCTCGTAGTCCATGGACAATCCGAAGATGATCGCCAGCACCAGCACAGGCTGGGTGGCTTCCACCGCGCCGGTCGGAGTGAAGCCGAGGAGACCGGACAGGTGACCGTCCTGGAAAATCCACGTCACCACGCCGAACGCCGCGCCCAGTGACAGCACATTCATCACCAGGGCCTTGATCGGCAGCACGACCGACCCAAATGCCAGGAAGAGCAGGGCGAACGTGGCGAGCACGATGATGAGCGCCATCCACGGCAGTCGCTGGCCAAGGCTGTGCAGCCGATCGACGACCTGAGCAGTCGACCCGCCGACCAGCACGTTCTGCACGTGAGCCGGATGCGGGAGGGCGCGCACCTCCTTCAGGGTGTCCTTCGCCTGCGTGTCGAGTGACTCGCCGCGGTAGGTGACGTCGACCTGGGCGGTGTTGCCCCGGGCCGCCACTACGTGCGCACCCGTTGCACCCGGGACAGTACCCGCAGCCTGGCTGTAATTCTGGAGCGCGGCCTGCCCGGCGGGACTGTTGACTGGGACGTTCAGCGACACCGCAGCGACGATCGGAGTATCCAGGTTGCCCGGGAACTCGCGTTGGAGCGTGTCTGCCACCTGGCGGGACTGAGCGCTTTTAGGCTCCATCCGCTGGTCGATCCCGCCCCACTTCACGTGCAGGAACGGGGTGGCGAGCAGGAGCAGCACCGCCACCGTGGGCAGCGCGAACAGCACGGGACGCCGCATGACCGCGGACGCCAGGCGGTACCAGAAGCCGTGGTCGCGCTCGGGCCGGATTCGCCGCACCGCCAGCGCGTTCACGCGTGGGCCGAGCACCGCGAGCAGCGCGGGCAGCACGGTCAGCGCCGCCAGTGCGGCGACCAGCACCGCGGAGATGCCGCCGTAGCCCATGGACTTCAGGAACGTCTGCGGGAAGATCAACAGGCCGGCCAGCGACACCGCCACAGTGACCGCGGAGACGGCGACGGTGCGCCCAGCGGTGGCCATCGTCGTGGTGACGGCGTCGGGGACGGCGGCACCGCGGTGCAACTCCTCGCGGAACCGGCTGACCATGAACAGCCCGTAGTCGATGGCGAGGCCGAGGCCCAAGATCGTCACGATGTTCACGGCGAAGACGCTGACGTGCGTGACCATGCTGATCACGTGCAGTGAGATGAACGAGCCCATGATCGCCATGAGCCCGACGGCCAGGGGCAGTGTCGCCGCGGCGATGCTGCCGAACACGATTGTGAGCAATATGAGCAGCACCGGCGCGGAGAGCATCTCGGCTCGGGCGATCGACTTCTTGACCTGCTCGTTGAGGTCGGAGCCGAGTCCGTTCTGCCCGCCGATCTGCACGGTGTAGCCGGTGCCCTTGACGGTGTCCCGCATCGCGGCGTACTTCGACATGGCGATGGTGTCGTCCCGGTTCTTCAGCGAGACGGCGGCGAACGTCGCGTGCCGGTCAGTGCTGACGAAGTCGGGCGAATGCGTCGTCCAGTACGTCCTCGTGCCGACGGCGACGCCGGGCGGGAATTTGGCCATGGCCGCGTCCACGGTGTGCCGATAGGCCGGGTCGTCAACGGTGACGCCGGGATTGCGGAACAGCACGACAACGTCGGCGTTGGTGTTGCCGATGCGCTCGTCGAGCAGTGCCTGCGCCCGCTGGTTCTCACTGCCCTTGTCGTCGAAGCCGCCGTTGCTGAGCTTGCTGAACACGCCCGTACCCCACAGGGCGCCCACCAGCACGAACACGATCCCGCCGGCCAGCACCCAGCGCCGCCAGCGCACGACCCGCGAGCCCCACCACGCGAACATCGGTTACCTCCGCGAATGGCCGTCATTGTGGTGAACGTTGTTCACCGTGAACGTTGTTCACTATGCTGGGGCGCCGTGACGAGCGTCAACCCCGATTCCGCCGAGAGCTCTCAGCCGTCTCGCAGGGAGCGCGCGCACGCCGCGACGCGGGCGGAGATCCTGCAGGCGGCGCGCAGGCTGCTGATCGAGGGCGGGGTGGAGCGGGTCACCGTGCGCGGCATCGGCGCCGAGGTCGGCATGACGGCGCCCGGGCTGTACCGGTACTTCGGCGGACGCGAGGAACTGCTCGGCGCGCTGTGCAACAGCCTGTACGACGAGCTGGCCGACACCCTGTACGAGGCCCGCGACCGCGATGCAGGCGCCCCGCTCGAGCAACGCTTCCTGGTCACGTCGTTCGCATTCCGGCAGTGGGCGCTCGAACACCGCCCCGAGTTCGGGCTGCTCTTCGGTGCGCCCATCCCCGGCGTGCTGGTCGACAAGCACCTCAGCCCCGATCCGGCGATCAACCGCGGTATGCGCTTCGGGCAGGTGTGGCTGGAGCTGTTCGTCGAGCTATGGCGTCAGCACCCCGTCCCGGTACCCGACGCGGACGAACTCGATCCGCGATTGCGCGAGCAGCTCGCCGGCTACTACGAACAGATCGGGCGCATCGTCCCGCTCGGGGCCGTCGTGCTGTACCTGACCTGCTGGATGCAGCTGTACGGGGCGGTGGCCACCGAGGCCTTCGGGCACCTGAACTTTGCACTGCACGACGGCGACGCGGAAGCGCTGTTCAACGACCTGGTGCGCGAGCTGTTCGCCAAGCTCGGCGTCACGCACTAGCCGTTTTGGAGGGACGGCATACCCGTCGCTATGCTGGGCAGGCACTCCAACGGGACTTGTAGCATGGAGCGGCCTGCCGCCCTCATCGTCTAGAGGCCCAGGACGCCGCCCTTTCAAGGCGGTAGCACGGGTTCGAATCCCGTTGGGGGCACGCACAACACCAGTTCCA
>JBPYES010000216.1:0-5412 GCA_051984825.1 Jatrophihabitantaceae bacterium | reverse complement strand
CGGAGCCGAGCACCTGCGACCGTTTTGAGCATGCAAACTCCCCAACGACAGCCCATAGCGGTCGCAGGAAACTGGGGGTTGATCGACACCGTAGGGGCAACAGGGCGGCAGAGCAAGCCCGCTCTCCGCTCGCGCACAATCGGCGACGTGGAGCCGTTCGCCGATGACGCAGTGATCCGCCGCGTCGCCGCCGAGGGCGTGCTCATCGCCGCCGGCGGCCGGGCGGTTCTGCTGCAGATCGCGCACCCCAGGGTGGCGGCCGGCGTCGCCGCGCACAGCGATTTCCAGCACCAGCTGGTGCACCGTCTGCGCGGGACGCTCTGGTACATGGTCGGCACCGTCTACGGCGACAGCCAGGAGATGCAGGACGTCGCCGACATGGTCAATGCCGTGCATCGCGGGGTTGTGGGGCCCGGCTATTCGGCGAACGATCCGGACCTGCAGGTATGGGTCGGTGCGACGTTGTACGAAAGTACAGTCGTGCTGTATGAGCGAGTCATGGGGCCACTGCCTGCCGACCAGCGCGGTGAACTGCTTCGCGAATACGGCGCGTTGGCCACCGCGCTGGGCTGTCCGGCCGACAAGTGGCCGGCCGACCTCGAAACGTTTCGTACCTACTGGGACGGCATGATCGCGACCCTGGAAGTGAGCGATCAGGCGCGCGACATCGCGCGGGACGTGCTGTACCCGGTGAACATTCCTACGGGGCTGCGGCCGCTGGCGCCGCTGCACCGCTTGGTCACGCTAGGGCTGTTGCCGGCGCGCATCCGTGCCGAATACGGCCTGCCGTGGCCGCCTGCGCGGCAGCGTGTGTTGAACGCCGGCTTCGCCGTAGTGCGCCATACCTACCCGCATGTTCCGGTGCGGGTGCGGCACGCCGGCGTCAGGCTCTACCTGCGCGACCTGCAGCGCCGCCGGCTCGCCGCCCGATGAGTGCGCGGAGGGGGCGGCTCCCCGCCAGTGGCGGGCCGCCCCCTCCAGGGCGTTACTACTTGAGGGTGACCGTGGCGCCGGCGCCCTCGAGGGCGGCCTTCGCCTTCTCGGCGGCTTCCTTGTTGACCTTCTCTAGAACGGGCTTCGGCGCACCGTCGACGAGCGCCTTCGCCTCGCCCAGGCCGAGGCTCGTCAGGGTACGAACCTCCTTGATGACCTGGATCTTCTTCTCGCCTGCGGCCTCGAGGATGACGTCGAACTCGTCCTTCTCCTCGGCAACCTCCGCGGGCGCGGCGCCACCTGGGCCGGCGGGCGCGGCGGCCGCAACCGGTGCGGCGGCGGTGACGTCGAAGGTGTCCTCGAACTGCTTCACGAAGTCCGAGAGCTCGAGCAGCGTCATCTCCTTGAACGCGTCGAGCAGCTCGGTGTTGCTGAGCTTCGCCATTGTGGTTTCTCCTTATTCTGCGGGCTCTGAGGTTTCAGATTCTGCGGGCTCTGGGGTTTCGGTGGATTGCTGCTTGTCTTCCAGCGCCTTGGCCAGGCGGGCCATCTGCGACAGCGGCGCCTGGAACAGACCGGCAGCGCGGGTAGGCAGCGCCTTCAGGACGCCGGCGACCTTGGCGAGCAGCACCTCGCGGGACTCGAGGTCGGCGATGCGGTTGACCTCGTCGACCGACAAGGCCTTGCCCTCGAAGATGCCGCCCTTGATCACCAGCAGCGGGTTGGCCCTGGCGAAGTCACGCAGACCCTTGGTCGCGGCGACCGGGTCGCCGCTGATGAACGCGATGGCGGTCGGGCCGACGAGTAGCTGTTCGTCGATCGCGACGCCAGCCTCGGCGACGGCGCGCTTGGTCAGCGTGTTCTTGACAACGGCGTAGGTCGTGTCGCGACCCAGCGCCCGGCGCAAATCGGTGAGCTGCTTGACGGACAGGCCCCGATACTCGGTGATTACCGCGGCCGCCGACTTGGTGAACTGCTCGCTGATCTCGGCGACGGCCGCCGTCTTCTCGGCATTCGGCATGCTTCCTCCTCTCCGGATGTCGGGCTGGCCTGTCGGCATTGGAGACGAGAAACGCCCCGGCGCAGGGCGCACGGGGCGATGCGACTCAGTCGCGTCGAACCGTCCAACCTGCGCGGGCCGCTCCGGCGCATCCGGAGGCGTTCGGTCACGTGCGCGCACGCGACGACCAGCGGTCTTTGGGTGGATCGCCGTCAAGAGTACGGGGCCAGCCACCCGGCCGCCAAATCAGCCCTTCGGCAACGTCGCGTGCGCGTTGCGTGCCGCGCTCTTCGCCGCCGGCCAGTCAGCCTGAAGGTCGGTCGCCATCGGCGGAGCGGGCAGGCTGAACTGGCCGTTCGCCGAGATCGCGTCCCACAGCGCGCCCCAGCCCTGCGCAGATGTGAACTGGGTGCCATCGGCGGCATGTTCGGTGAGCGCACCGGCGAAGGTCACCTGGCCGCCGCTTGCGAACGTGATGTTGCCCCACTGCCAGGCCTGTTGCGGGACGTAGACCTGCGGCAGCGCAAGGATGCGGTTCGGGCTTTTGCCGTGCGCCAGCGTGGCGTACTGCGCCAGCGTCCAGGTCTTGGTCACGTTGTTGTCGTCGGTAACCGCGCCGCACGACCCGGTCGCGCCGAACGTCGTGGGACACGCGTCGGCGGATCCGTCGAAGACGAGCCGCGCATCGGTGCCCGCCAGGTAGGTGGCCTCCCACTGCTCAGCCTGGGCCTCGGTGCTGGCGAAGCCGGCCTCGATGTCGTTCGCCCCTGCGACCTCGAGCCCGCTCTGCCCGGCGATGTAACTCGCCAGTGGCTTGATTACCTGCGTGGCCCAGTCGGTGCCCTTCTGGGCGGCGGTGTACTGCACGAAATCGCCGTCGTTGTTGGTGCCGATCGCGATCGTGACGGATGCCGAACCGGTGCGGCACCGCACGTAGCCGTCCAGGTAGCCCTCGAGCGCGTTGACCAGCTGGGGGTAGGTGAGCCGCGGCGTCGCATTCTCCGAGAAGCCGGTCAGCGCGACGCCCGGGTTTTTTACGGACAGCGGGGCGTGCTGCGACTGCGCGCCGATGTGCAGCAGATGCAGATACGGCCCGGACCCCGTGTCGCCCCCGGCGTCGGTGCAGCCCTCGGCGTCCATGGTGTTGCGGTCGGCCGTACCACCGTCGCTGAGGTTGCGGACGTAGCGGCTGGTGGACGCCGCCGGCACCGGCCCGCGATCGCCGGCAAGCACATACCCGAACACGTCGGCGATGAGCTGCACGGTTCCGGGCGAGCTGTTGTACAGCGTCACCGTGCCGTCCGCGGCCACCGGCGTGACGACGAGATTGGCCACGGTCCTGCCCGGGCTGAGGTTGAGGCTCGACGCGTTCGGACGAGGCCCGTCGCCCCACACCGTCACGAATCCGGTGGACGTCGGCGACGTTGCCGTCAGGTTCAGCACGACGGCCGACACACCCGCGGGCAGCACCCAGGCCTTTCCGTCGACGCCGAGGTGCAGCGTCTGGTTGCCGGCAACCGGACCCGGAGCGCCGAGGCCCCGGCGGGTGTCGAGGAGGCGCTCGGGCGGAACCGGGCCCAGGCCGCCGCTCTGCGACGGGCCGCCGGCGACGTAATAGCCGTAGACGTCCGCGATGAGGTGTACCGGGCCGGCAGCGCCGTTGTAGAGCGACACGAAGCCGTCGGAGCTGATGGGCGTCACCACGAGGTTCGGCACCGTCTCCCCGGCCGCGAAGTTGACGTTCGACGCGGTCGGGCGAGCACCACCGCCCCACGCTGTCACAAAGCCCAGGGTCGCCGGCTGAGTCACCGTCACGTTCAGCACGACCGCCGAGATGCCGTTGGCAGGCAGGGCGCCAGCGGTCACTTTCAGGCTGATCGCCTGGCCCGCGGGAACCGCGCCTGGCGCACCCAGGCCGCGGCGCGTATCAAGCATCCGGGTGGGCGTCACCGGCGTGAACATGCCGGCGCCTGCCGCGGATCCGGCTAGGTAGTAGCCCGAGATGTCAGCTATCAAGTGCACATTGCCGGCGGCACCGTTGTACAGCGAGACCTTGCCGTTCGCAGCGACCGGCGCCACGACCTGGTTCGCGACGGTCTCACCCGCGGTGAAGTTCAGATTCGAAGCGTTCGGGCGAGCGCCATCGCCCCACACCGTGACGAACCCGAGCGTTGCGGGGTCGGTCACGGTCACGTTCATGACGACAGCCGATACGGCACCAGCTGCCGGCACGCCGTCCTGACCGGCAACCTGAAGTTCGATCGTCTGCCCGGCGGCAACCGGCCCGGATGCGCCGAGGTTGCGGCGCGTGTCGAGCAGTCGGGCTGGCGTGACCGAGGTGAACGACCCCGGGGCGGACGACGCGGCCGAGGCCGGCGAATCGTGCACGACGACCGCCAAACCTGCTGCGACGAGGCTGGCAACGGCTCCAGCAAGCAACCAGCGCGGGCTGGCAAGGCGCACGATTCCCTCCATGGCGCGTCGGCTTCGCACGCAGACCATACGGCATGCCCACAAAGCGGTTGCAGCCAGGTCGGAAGCGACCTGATGCCACCCAATACGCAAGAATTCCCCGCCTCAGACGGGGAATTCTTGCGTAATCGGGTTTGCGCCCGGTGTCGCTACGGCATGGTCACACCAGTGATCGTGACCGGATTGTGCTTCGTGTAGTCCAGCTCATCCGATTGCAGCACGCCGCTCGGGGTGAGCACATCCATCGCCTTGGGCACGGTCGACGGGTTGACCGTGCAGTGCGGATCGGAGCTCGCCGCGGCACAGACGCCGAACTGGAAGTCCTGCGGCACCGTCTGGAACCCACGGGCTTGGTCCGGGCTGAAGCCATCCTGGCCGGTCAGCACCACGGTGAACGCCCAGCCGGCGGACGGAGTGCCTCCCAGCGCGGACTTGTCCACGCTGAACGTGATGTAGCGCGAGATCTGATTCGCACTGATCGTCACCGTGCCGACGGCGCCCGTGTTCGACGCGTCGACGAAGCGCTGCCCGAAGCCCTGCACCTCTATCAGCCGGCTCCACGCGTCGGCCGGATCGATCACGTAGTTGCGCTGCGGGAACGACGGGGCGGTGGACGTCGACGTGGCACCGGGTTCGTGGACGTACACGTCGACCAGCTGGGCGCCCAGCGGGCTGCCGAACGTCGGGGTCAGATCGCGGGTCTGCACCCGGAACGTCACCGTCGAGCCGGTGTCGTAGACCTGGAAGTCGGTCATGTCGTACGCCCCCGGCACGAAGTTGGACGAGGTCGGGTAGACGTAGTTGCCCGGGCCGTTGTCGTCGCCGGTCGGGTCGGTCGTGTCGAAGAGCTTCGTCCCGACGACCACGTCGTTGACGACCGTGCGCACGGCCTGGGCGGTGCCGCCGTCGGGTGCCGTCGACGTGACCACGAGGACGTTGTTGCCGATCCGCGCGGGGATGTCGAAGGCGAACGAGCCGTCGGCCGCCGCGGTGGTGGTCGCATGGCT
>JBPYES010000215.1:0-6659 GCA_051984825.1 Jatrophihabitantaceae bacterium | reverse complement strand
TGACCGCCCGGTGATGCCCGATGACCCAGTGCTAGTGGAACGTTTCATTCGAATCAGCGCTTCAGATTAACGGCGTCATCAGACGACGGGCAATGCACGTGGCCGACATCGGTCAGACGGGAGACGTGGATTCGGCGCCCTCGGGGCCGCGGCCTGGTCGAGATCGACGCGGGGCGCTGCGACTCGTAAGGCGGGGCAAGCGGAACTGTGGCCTTCATGTGTTTTGCGGCGACAGAGTGAAGGGCCGTTGACGCCCGATGTGCACGAGTGCAGGCTTCTGTCGACAATCAAACGGTTGCCATGAATTTCCGGGGAATTCCCTGAGGAGCGGCAATGCGGCATCTGAGCAAGGAAATGGGCCGACGTCTGGCGTCCCGCCGGTTGCGGGTCGGCTTGGCCGCGGCGTCCGCGCTGGCGGCGATCGTCGGCGTGGGCTACGTTTCGTCGGCTGTGGCGGCGCCCACGGGGCCGCTCGCGCCGGCGCCTGACGGCGCGGCGAGCGGCGGCTCGGTGATCGTGGTGCTCAAGAGCCAGCACTCAGGCCTGGACATGCGCACGCATCCTGACTCGCTGAAGAAGGCGACTGCGTCCGACCAGGCATCGGTCGTCGCGGCAATCCGCGCTGACGGCGGGACGAATGTGGTGCAGATGTCCCAGCCCAGCGCGGTGGCGGCGACGCTGTCGGCGTCCGCGGTGGCAACGCTTCGGGCCAATCCCGCAGTGGCGCAGGTGATTCCCGATCCACAGGTGCAAGTAGTGCCCGCCAATCCACTGGCCCAGCCCCCGGCGGCAACGAAGGCGGCTGCCGCGACCGCCTCCCCCGCCACCACGTGCCCGTTCAACCCGAATCCGTCCAAGCCGTTGGAGGAGGGCGAAGCGAACGCCGACGTTCACGCGTCCAACGGCATTCCGGGTGCCCCGGGCGAGGCCAACTCCATCGCCACCGGCGCAGGGGTCGTGGTGGCGAACGAAGGCATGAACCAGCTGGCCGGCAACCCGAACTTCACCCGCCCGGACGGCACGCATGTGGTGCTGGATGCGCCGGATTACACCGCTGACCACAGCAATGACGAGTTCTACGGCGACGCGTCCACGATTGCAGCGCAGGGCACGGTGGATTACCAGTATTCGGGGGCGCTGCCGAACGCGACCGCGCCGATCCCGCCGAACTGCATGTTCTACATCGAAGGCGATGCCCCCGGCGCGTCGCTGCTCGACTTGTCGAACACACCGTTCAGCGGGAACACGCAAAGCATGGCCCAGGTGGTATCCGGCCTCGACAACGCCGTCTCCGAGGGCGCGGACGTCATCTCGGAGTCATTCGGTTCGGTGTACGTGCCGGGCTCTGCCGCCAGCTTCTTCCAGACGACCGACGACGCTGCGGTGGCTGCGGGCGTGACCGTTGTCGCCTCCTCCGGTGACAGTGGCGAATCGGGCACCATGCTGACGCCGGCCATGGACCCCAACGTGATCTCGGCGTCCGGCGTGGACAACTTCCGACTGGTGGCCATGGACGACGGCTACAGCAAGTACGTCTCCGACAACATCTCCGCACTGTCGTCGGGCGGCACGGCGCCGACGAACAGAATCACCGACCTCTCCGCCGCGTCCTGGTACGGAACCGAAGCGGCGTGCGCGGACGGCTTGGGTGGCTGCCCGCCGAACTACCCGACCGAGTCGATGCGCGGGACGAGTGAGTCGGCGCCGCTGATCTCCGGAGCCGCGGCAGACGTGATCCAGGCCTACCGGGACACCCATGGCGGGGCCAGCCCGACGCCGGCGATGGTCAAGGACATCTTGACCAGTACGGCGAAGGACATCCAGGCGCCTTCCGACGAGGGCGGCTCCGGGCTGCTGAACGTCTACGCCGCGGTGAAGGCCGCGCAAGAGATGCCGGGCAGCACGCTGCGGGGCAACGGCTCGTCCGTGGTCGTGGCGACGCCGTCGCAGCTCGACCTGCAGGGCGACGGCGGGTCGGTGGGCAACCAGAGCGTGAGCCTGTACAACACGAGCAGCCACCCGCTGACGGTGCGAGGCGACTACCGGCAGATCGGCTCGGAGTTCCAGATCGGCAGGACGATCACGGAGAACATCAGCGCCCCGGACCCGAGCCTGCCGGTGCCCGAGGCAGGGGCGACAGCGGCCCCCACTGTCAACTTCACCGTGCCTGTGGGTCTCGACCGGCTGGATGCGGACATGATCTGGCCGGATCCGACCAACAGCAACCGGCTGTATTACCAGCTGTTCGACCCCCGAGGTGCGCTGGTGCAAGAGTCCTACGACGACGGGTCGCTACCGAGGGGCACGCGGCCCGGTTCGATCCCGAACACCCAGCACGTGGAAGTGTCCGCGCCGCAGCCTGGGCGTTGGACGGCGAAGTTCTTCTGGGGCGGGGTCGATCAGGATCTGGCACTGCCGCAGCCCGCGCCGGGCACCTACACCGGCCCGATGTCGTTCCGGCTTTCCGGGCAGAACTGGATCACTAGTCCGGCGAGCAGGTCGGTGGTCATCCCGTCGCGCTCCAGCCGGTCGATTCCGCTGCAGGTGGCGTTCCCGATGGCCCCTGGCGACCACCCGGAGTCCGTGCAGTTCACGGCCACCGACGAGGACGGCAACAACACCACGACGGTGACCTCCGTCCCGGTGGCGCGCCGCACCCTGATCCCGTCGGGTGGGGGGAGCTTCCAGACGCTGATCACGAGCACGGTTGGCCGGCGGCAAGGCGGATCGGTTGGTCAGCTCGAGACCTACAAGATCGATGTGCCCGCCGGGCTGTCGCAGCTGACGGCGACCTTCCAGACCGCCGACACCAGCACTAACAACCTGATCAACTACTACCTGGTAGCCCCCAACGGCACCTTGTCCGGGAAGGTCAGCACGCCGAACACCTTGGCTACGCCGGGGACGGCCACGCTGACCGCCACCGCGCCGGCGGCCGGTCTCTGGGAGATCGACGTGGAGCTGGGCCTGACCGTCAGCGGCAATGAGTTCACCCAGACGGTCGACGGCACTGTCACCGAGACAAGCGGCTGACGGGACAGCCAAGGCGAGTCGCCGGCGGGCTCCTCGCGCACTAACTCGCGCGCGGAGTCCCGCCGGCGTGGCTGGGTCAGCCGGCTAGCCGAGGCGCGCCAGAACTACGCAGATCGCAGCGGGATCGCGACGCGGAGCACCGTGTTGCCCGGCCGTGAGTCGACGGTGATCGTGCCGGCGTGGCGCTCGACCACGATGCGCCGTGCGATGTCCAGGCCCAGGCCGCTGCCCTTTCCGACGTCCTTGGTGGTGTAGAACGCGTCGAACGCGCGGGCCGCGACGTCCGGCGACATGCCGGGGCCGGTGTCGCCGATCTCGATCACGACCTGGTCGCCGTCGACGCGTGTAATCACCCGCAGCGTGCCGCCGGCGTCCCCCATTGCGTCGGCGGCGTTGTCGATCAGGTTGGTCCAGACCTGGTTGAGCTCGCCGGGATATGCGTCGACGCGGGGGACGTCCGCTCCGTACTCGCGCACGACCGTGATGCCGTCGCGCAGCTTGTGCCCCAGCATCACCAGGGTGCTGTCCAGACCTTCGGTCACGTCGACGAGTTGCATCGAGGCCCGGTCCATCTGCGAGTACGACCGCACGGCCGCGACGAGCTCGGCGATGCGCCGCGTCGACTCCTTCACGTCCGACAGCAGCGTCGCGGCCGACAGGGTGCTCGCCACCCATTCCAACCCGGGCCCGAGGGCGGGCCCGGGCAGCACTGCCGCGGCCCGCTCGCACCACGCGACGTCGAGGCCGCCCGCGGCCAACTGCGCAGCGATTGCCCAGTCGCGCGCGACGCCGTGCCGCGCCAGCCAGGACGACAGCTGCTGCTCGCGGTCGGCGCGGACGAGCGGGTCCGGGTCGGCGGCCGCCGGATCGATCTCGCGTCGCAGCATGTCCAGTGCCGCGAACTGGTCTGCGGAGACCTGCTCGTCGGCGAGCAGCCGGAGCGACGCGAGAAGCGTCGCCAGCTCCGCTTCCAGCGCGGTCGCCGCGCGCGTCGCGGCCGACGCCGGGTTGTTGATCTCGTGTGCGAGGCCGGCAGCGAGCGTGCCGAGCGTGATCAGCGAGCCGCGCTGGCGGGCGGTCGACTCGATGGATCGCGCGGTGTGGTAAAGCCCCTCGACGAGATGCCCGCCGAGCGGGAACCAGGCGTTGACGCGCTCGCGCAGCACCTTCGCCGGCACACGCAGCACCCGCCCAGAAGTGCGGCCACGCCCCGTGGCGAGGTACACGCCGTGCGCGTCCCAGGCGCGGAAACCGCCTGCCCAGCGGCCGGGCACATCCATCCGCGCGACGACGGTGTCCTCCCGGCCGATGCGGCGGATCAGGTCGATTGCGCCGTCGACGAGCACCCACCAGAACTCGGCCGGCTCACCCTCGCGGAACAGTTCGACGCCGGGCTCGATGGGAATCTCGGTGCCGCCCGCGGCCAGTTCGGCCAACCGGGCCTCGGTAAGGCCGTCGAAGACTGCCAGTCCGCGCAGGTCGGCTGCGCGCATCAGACCGTTGCCAGGTAACGGTGCACGAGGTAGATCGACATCGCGCCCTCGCCGACCGCCGACGCGACCCGCTTCATCGAGTCGAGCCGCACGTCACCCGCGGCGAACACGCCCGGCACGCTCGTTTCCAGCGCGAACGGCGGGCGCGCCAGAGGCCACCGCCCGCTCTGGGCGAGGTCGGGACCGGTGACGACGTAGCCCTTCTCGTCTCGGACCACGTCGGCACCGAGCCATTCGGTGTGCGGCGATGCGCCGATGAACACGAACAGCCATTGGGTGGCCAGCTCCTCGCTGGTGCCCGAGGCACGGTCAGCGATAGTGATCGCCTCCAGGTGCCCGTTGCCGCGGCCTGCCATCACCCGACTGGAGTAGCGCACCACGATGTTCGACGTGGACGTGATGCGCTCGATCAGGTAGCGCGACATCGTGTCGGTCAGCGCCGGACCGCGAACCACCAGCACGACGCGCTTTGCGAACTGTGACAGGTGCAGCGCCGCCTGGCCCGCGGAGTTCGCCGCGCCGACGACGAATACCTCGTCGCCCTGGCACTGGTTGGCCTCGCCGGCGCTCGCGCCGTAGTACACGCCGCGGCCGGTGAACTCGTCCAGCCCGGCCGCGTCCAATCGCCGGTACGAGACGCCCGTCGCGACGACCAGCGAGCGGGCCTCGATCTCGCCCGGGCCGTCGAAGCGCACGGCACACACCGGCCCGCGCGTCTCGAATCCGACGACGTCGCGGGCGAGCACCATCTCCGCGCCGAATCGGGACGCCTGCGCCAGCGCGCGGTGGGTCAGGTCGGCGCCGCTCAGACCCTTGGGGAAACCGAGGTAGTTCTCGATAGCCGCACTCAGCCCGGCCTGCCCGCCCGGCGCCTCGCGCTCGACGATGACGGTTCGCAACCCCTCGGACGCCGCGTACACCGCCGCAGCGAGGCCCGCCGGCCCGCCGCCGACGATGCAGACGTCGTAGAGCGGCTGCTGCGCCGTGGTGTGCAGCCCGAGCGCGCCGGCAATCGCGAGGGTGGACGGCGCGCGCAGCGTGTCGCCGTCCGGAACGAGAACCAGCGGCAGGTCGGCCGGCTGCGCGCTTGCGAAGTCGCAGAGCCGCCCACCTTCGGCGTCGCGTTCTACGTCGTACCAGCGGTACGGCACATGGTTGCGGGCAAGGAACAGCTTGACGGCGTGGGCGCGGTCCGACCATCGGTGCCCGACCACGCGCACGCTGGACGTCTGCTCCGGATTGGCCCGCTGCCAGTCGCCGAGCAGGTCGTCGACGACGGGGTACAGGCGCTCCTCGGGCGGGTCCCAAGGCTTGCGCAGGTAGTAATCCAGGCCGATGTCGTTGATCGCCTGGATGGCGACGTCGGTGTCCGCATATGCCGTCAGCAGCAGCAGCTTCGCGCCGGGGGCGTGCGTACGCGCCTGCCCGAGCATCTCGATACCGGTCATCCGTGGCATCCGCTGATCGGCGGCGATGAGCGCCACTGGCTCGTCGCGCAGCACCAGCCGCGCCAGCACCGACAGCGCCTCCGGCCCGGATGCCGCGCGCACGATCCGGTAATCGGCGCCGTACCTGGAGGCCAAGTCGCGGGTGATCGCCGCGGAGACGAGCGGATCGTCGTCGACCGTCAGAATGATCGCTTTACTCATGCGCGGCACCGTCCCCCCGGAAGCAGCCGTCGGCACAGCATATGCAGCGGCGTTTCGGATGGGCGGACGTACCCGGCGGCCGTGGATCCGACATCCTGGCATCGTGGCCACGACTGTCTACACAGACGGCGCGTGCGTCGGCAACCCCGGCCCGGGCGGCTGGGCCTGGGCCGTCGACGGCGCCGGGTTTGCCAGCGGCGCCGAGGCGCAGACGACCAATCAGCGCATGGAGCTAAGCGCTGTGCTCGAGGCACTGCCCGCGAACCCCGGTGAGCTGCTGGTCGTCAGCGACTCCACGTACGTCGTCAATTGTTTCCGGCAGCGGTGGTACGAATCGTGGCAACGCAACGGTTGGAAGAACTCCAAGCGGGAACCGGTCGCCAACCGGGATCTGTGGCAACCGCTGGTCGAGGCCTATCTCGAGCGCGACCAGCGGATCCGCTTCGAATGGGTCAAAGGGCACAGCAACGATGCGCTCAACGAC
>JBPYES010000214.1:0-3978 GCA_051984825.1 Jatrophihabitantaceae bacterium | reverse complement strand
TTACGCGTCCCGGCGCGTGATGAGCCACGCGCCCGCGCCGAGCAGGACGACGGGGTAGGCGATGAGGACCAGCCAGCACCATCCGGGTGAGAGCAGTTTGCTGCTCGCGTCGGTCGAGGTGAGCTGCGAGATCAGGTTCCCGGGAAGGAACTTGCCGATGTCGAACCGCCACGGCGAAGGAAGCGCGCCAACAACCTGGGGCAGCAGGAAGAGCAGGCCGATCGCGGCGGCGACGGCACCTGCCGTGTAGCGCAGCAGGGTGCCTAGTCCCAGCCCAATGAGTCCGGCGATGAACAGGTAGAAGCCGGCGGCGAGCACGGCGCGCATCGCGCCGGGGTCAGTGATGGATATGCCGAGATGCTTGCCGGAAAGGATCGCCTGCCCCAGCCAGAAGCAGCCGAAGGACAGGACCTCCCCGACGACCAGTGCGGCCGCACCGAACACGGCTGCCTTTGCGAGGAGAACCGCCCGCCGCCGCGGCGCGGCGGAGAACGTCGCGCGGATCATGCCGGTGGAGTATTCAGAGCTAATGACCAGCACGCCGAGCGAGGTTATGGCAAGTTGGGCGAATCCGAACCCGTTGAAGACGACATCGATCGGGTCGAAGGAGGCCTTTTCTGCGGCGGTCAGGTGGTCCCAGCTGGTGACGAAGTGACGCGCGATCAGGACATCGAGGATGATCGTGGCCAGCGCGCTGGCCAGTAGCGCCCAATACGTCGAGCGCACTGAGCGGATCTTGATCCACTCCGCTGCGAGCAGGGCGCCGGCCCGGTTACGGAGGGTCGGCGGGTTCTGCCGCCGGGATACTGCCGGGAGCGGTTCAACGGTCATGGTTGTCATGTCAGTCCTCGCTGATTGTCGGGATATGCGCTGGCGCGCGGAAGTCGACGCGGTCGGCGGTCAGCGTCATGAACGCCTCCTCGAGCGAGGCGTGCTCGGTTCGCAGGTCGTAGATCGGGATGTTGTGGCCCGCTGCCAGGTCGCCGATGAGCTCGGCTGCTACCCCGGTGACGACGATCCGCCCGTCGGACCCTGGTTCGACCACGGCGCCGTTTGCCAGCAGGAGGCGGGCCAGTTCGCCGCTGCTGGACGACCGAACGACAAGCCGTGTCGTTCCGGCGGCCGCGACAAATTCGGCGACGCTGGTGTCGGCAATGAGCCGCCCGCGTCCGATGATCAGCAGGTGGTCCGCGGTTAGCGCCATCTCGCTCATCAGGTGGCTGGACACCAGCACGGTGCGACCCTCGGCGGCGAGCCGCTGGAACAGCTCCCGGATCCATCGGATCCCTTCTGGGTCCAGACCGTTGACCGGCTCGTCGAACATCAGGATCCCGGGATCGCCGAGCAGGGTTGCGGCGATGCCGAGCCGCTGCTTCATGCCGAGCGAGAACCCGCGTACACGTTTGTGCGCGACGCTGGACAACCCCACTTCGTCGAGCACGCTGCGCACCCGCGCCGGCAGGATGCCGTTGCTGCGCGCCAACGCGTCCAGGTGCGCGTAGGCGGTCCGGCCGCCGTGCACGGCGGTCGCGTCGAGCAACGCCCCGACGCGATGCAGTGGCCAGGTCAGGTCGGCGAACCTGTGACCGTCGACGGTGACCGAACCGGTCGTCGGGATGTCCAGCCCCAGGATCATCCGCATCGTGGTGGACTTGCCGGCGCCGTTCGGCCCGAGGAAGCCGGTCACGTATCCCGGGCGGACGGTGAAGGACAGGTCATCGACGGCCACGGTGCCGGCGTACCGCTTTGTCAGTGCGGTTGCCTCGATCATGCTGTTCACTCCTTAGGGTTCGTCGGACATGACTCAACGGTCCCGGTGCAACGCCGCGGCGGCATCGGACGCGAGAGTCAACTTGCGCATACCGCGTAGCTCCGACGCCGGCGGTGGTATCCGACCTCGGTATGACCTGGGCGCTACCTCATTAAGCCGACGCCACGCGGGCGCTTGCGCAGTACCGTCCGGTTGTGCGCGAGCGGCGCCTCCCGGCAGGTGATCAGCGTCTGCTGATTGCGGTAGACGTTGCGCTCGGCCTTGCCGTCGCGGTGGCGCAAGTCGACGCGGTCCGCTCTCCGGCCGCGCACGTGTCAGTGCCCGCAGGTCTGGGCTACGCGCTCTCGGTCTTCGCCGGATTCGCGGTGGCGGCCCGCCGTCGCTGGCCCCTCAGCATGCTGGCGCTCGCGACGGCTGTCTCTGTGACCATGCTCGGCCTCGGGTTCGCCAAGGACCCGTTGATCGTCACCGTCGCGCTCGTGCTGTACATCGTCGCCGTCGTCGAACCGGTCCGGGTCTCGCTGGGCGCACTCGCCGGCGTCAGCATAGTGATTTCGGCGGTCCTCGTTGCAGTGGCACCGTCCTACGGCGTCGAGCGCTTCACCGGCATCACGCCGGTACGACTGCTGGCGACACTAAGCGTCCAGGCTGCCGCGTGGGCGATCGGCGTCGCGGTGCGCCGGCAGCGCGCCTATGCCGAGGCGGTGCGGGAGCGCGCGCAGCGCGAGGTCGAGGCGCAACGCGATCTGGCATGGCGAGCGGTCACCGAGGAGCGGCTGCGCATAGCCCGCGACCTGCACGACGTGGTCGCGCACAGCATGAGCGTCATCGCCGTGCAGGCCGGTGTCGGAGGTCACCTGATGACGGCTCAGCCTGAACGCGCCCGCGCGGCGCTCGCAGTCATAGAGAACACCACCCGCGACGTCCTGCGCGAGATGCGCTTGCTGCTCGGTGTGCTCCGCGACGGCCCGATCGAGCACGACGCCACGACGTTCGCACCCACGCCCGCGCTTACCGATCTCAAAGACCTCGTCGCACGCACCACCAGCGCCGGAGTACGCGTCGATCTGCGTATCACGGGTCATCGCCGCCGGCTGCCAGATGGCATCGAGGCCGCCGCATATCGCATCGTGCAAGAAGCGCTCACCAATGTCGTCAAGCACGCCAAAGCCGACCGATGCCGGCTGTGGATCGACTACCGGCCCGACGCGCTTGCAGTCGAGGTGACCGACGACGGGCCCGGGCCGCTCGGCCAGCCCCCGGATGGCCACGGCATCATCGGCATGCGGGAGCGCGCGACGATCTACGGCGGCGCCTTCGAGGCCGGACCATTGCCCATCCGTGGCTTCCGCGTTGCGATCTGCCTGCCGATCCCGCAGGAATCCTCGTGACGATCCTTCGCGTCGTGGTGGCCGACGACCAGGTGCTGGTACGCGGCGCGTTCAGTGCATTGATCGACTCGGCAGCCGACCTGCACGTCGTCGGCGAGGCGGGGACCGGTGCGCAAGCCGTCGAGCTAACCCGACGCGAGCGCCCCGACGTCGTGCTCATGGATATCCGCATGCCCGAACTGGATGGCATCGCCGCCACCCGGCAGATCGCCGCCGATCCGCACATCGCGCACGTGCGGGTGCTGATCCTGACCACCTTCGACCTTGACGAGTACGTCTACACCGCGCTGCGCTCCGGCGCCGCGGGATTCCTCCTGAAAGACACCCCGCCGGCCGACCTGCTCACCGCTATCCGAACGGTCGCCGCCGGCGAGGCCTTGCTGGCGCCGAGCGTCACCCGCCGGCTCGTCGAGGAATTCTTGCGTCGCCCCGAATCCGCCCAGCAGCCTTCGGCGACCCTCGAGGGCGTCACCCAACGCGAAGTCGAAGTGCTCACCCTCATCGGGCAGGGGCTTTCCAACACAGAGATCGCCGTGCATTTGACCCTGTCCGCCGCGACCGTGAAAACCCACATCGGCCGACTACTGATGAAACTGCACGCTCGCGACCGCGCCCAGCTCGTGATCACCGCCTACGAAACGAACCTCGTCCAACCGCGCGGATCCAAGACCACCTGAGGAGGGCTTGTTGGACCGGCCGCTGGCGGGGCGCGCCTAGGGGAGCGGCTCGCGGCACTGGAGCACGACTCGATCACCTCACAGGAGGCCGGCGATACGGGTGGTCTGCCTGGTCGCGTCCGCGCGGCTTGTGGGTCTG
>JBPYES010000213.1:0-10510 GCA_051984825.1 Jatrophihabitantaceae bacterium | reverse complement strand
AGCGCAGAACCACGTGCGAGGATGCCTCGGTGATGCGAGCGGCAGCGGCTGACCAGGTCCCCAGCCGCACCGATCCGACGGTATGGCGGGCGAGTCGGCTTATCGGCGGCCCGTGGGGACGGCACGCTGGCGCATCGTCGTGGTGGACGCCGCTGCGCGCGCTGCTACTGCTCGCGTCGTTCACCCTGCTGCTTGCGTACGGCCAAAAGGCGCCGTGCGCGGACGGCAACTGGACCGGCAACAAGCAGTACACGCATGCCTGCTACTCGGACGTGATCCCACTCTGGGGCGCCGAGCGACTCGATGCCGGCGCCGTGCCCTACCGCGACAACGGCGTCGAGTACCCGGTGCTGACCGGGGGGTTCATGTGGGCGACGGCGGCTGTGACCCGGGCCGTGCACTCGATCTTCAACCACCAGGACGAGGGTGTGCTGTTCGCCATCCTCACCAGCATCGGGCTCGCCGCGTGCGGGCTGCTCGTCGTGGCGGGGACGGTGGGCGCGGCGGGCGCGCGCCCGTATGACGCGGCGATCTTTGCGCTCAGCCCACTGCTCGTGTTCCACGCGTTCTCGAACTGGGACCTGCTGGCGATGGCGCTGGCAGCATGCGCGCTGTGGGCCTGGGCGCGATCCCGGCCGGTCGCGGCAGGCGTCCTCATCGGGCTCGGCGTGGCAGCCAAGCTGTATCCGATCTTCCTCCTGGTGCCCATCGGCATCCTTGCAGTCCGTACGGCACGGTATCGTCCGGCCATCTGGTGCACGGTGGCCGCCGCCGCGACGTGGCTGGCGGTCAATGCGCCGTTCGCGGCGGCGTATTACAACGGGTGGCGCGAGTTCTACGCGTTCAGCGCGACACGGGACGCCGAAGCCAGCACGTTCTGGTACATCGGCCAGTACCTGGCCACCACCGGCATCGGCAACGGATACCCACCCGGATGGTCACCGCCCGGAGCAGCAGTGGCAGTAGTGCTGCTCGTCGCGCTGGCTGCCGTCGCCACGCTCGGCCTCTTGGCCCCCGTACGCCCGCGTATGGCGCAGTTGGCGTTCCTGGCTGTGTTCGCCTTCCTCATCACCACCAAGGTGTGGAGCCCGCAGTACTCCTTGTGGCTGGTGCCGCTCGTCGCGCTGGCCCGGCCCCGCTGGCGGATTACCTTGTTGTGGCAGTTCAGCGAGATCGTCGTGTGGGTGGTCACGTTGCTGTGGCTGCTCGGCTTCAACGACGGCTCGCACGCCACCGACTACGGGTGGCTGATGCTGGCGTTGCTGACCAGGGACGCGTTCCTGTTCGTGATCGCCGGGCTGATCGTCTACGAGATGTGGCATCCCCAAGCGGATGTGGTCCGCGCCAGTGGCCTTGACGATCCGGGCGGCGGCCCGTACGACGGGGCGCCGGACATCTGGCGACAACGTCTGATCCAGCGGCGTGCGAGCTATGTCGGCGCCGCCGAACCCGAGGAAATCGCACACTGACGCGATGTTCAGGGAGCGCACATGACGGCCACAAACGCACCCGTACTGGTGATCATGGGCGTAGCCGGATGTGGAAAGTCCACGGTGGCGGGCCTGCTTGCCGGCCGGCTGGGCTGGGATCTTGCCGAGGGCGATGACATGCACTCGGCCGCGAACATCGAGAAGATGGCGGCCGGGCATCCGCTCACCGACGAGGATCGCCAGCCCTGGCTGGCCCGGGTTGCGGCGTGGATCCGCGAACACACCACCGCGCACCGCCCCGGCATCATCACCTGCTCCGCGCTCAAGCGCAGCTACCGCGACGTGCTGCGCGGCGACGGGGTGGTGTTCGTCTACCTGGCGGCATCGCGCGAGCTGATCGCCCGCCGACTCGCGGCGCGGCACGGGCACTTCATGCCCGTGGCGCTGATCGATTCGCAGTTCGCGGCCCTGGAACCGCCCGGCGCGGACGAGAACGCGATCACGGTCGATGTCAGTGGCTCACCCGACCAGACTGCGTCGCTGATCATGGCCGCGCTGCATCTGCCGCTGCAGAGCCAGTAGCGGACCGTCCCGCTCAGGCCGTCACTGCCTTGCGCGGGAACTTGATGTCGTCAGCGTGCCCCTCGCGCGGCGTCTCGACGATGACGTCGCTGCCGGCGCTGCGGGCAACGGCAGCGATCACGTCCGGATCGATCTGACCGTCGGCCATGTTGGCATGCCGGTCGGCGCCCGAGTCGAACGCGTCGCGACTGTTGTTGGCGTGCACCAGGTCGATGCCGCCGGTGATGGCGCGCACCCGGTCGACGATGCCGTCGAGGGCTTCGCCACCGGCGTGGGCGTGGCAGGTGTCGAGGACGAAGCCGGGGCCGTACTCACCGATGACGTCCCACAACTGGGCGAGCCGGTCGAAGCGGCGCGCCAGGGCGTTGTTTCCGCCCGCGGTGTTCTCGATCAGGATCGGCAACCCGAACCCGCCTTGCTCTGCGGCGTAGGTGAACGTCTTGCGCCAGTTGTCGATGCCGACCGCCGGATCGTCGCGCTCGCTCAGGTGGCCCGCGTGCACGATCAGCGCCTTCGCGCCGATCGCCTTCGCCGCGGCGGCGTGCTGCTGGAGCAGCTTGCGACTCGGGATGCGGATGCGGTTGTTCAACGTCGCCACGTTGAGGACGTACGGCGCATGGATGTAGATCGTCAGCCCACTGTTCTTGATCTCGTCGGCGTGGGCGTGTTCGACCGGGGCCTTCCAGCCCTGCGGGTCGGCGAGGAAGAACTGCGCTGCCTCGGCGCCGACCGATGTCGCGGCCGGGACGGGATCAGCCGAGTCGACATGCGCTCCGATGACCGGCACGGTTCCTCCTCCTTGCTCTTCGGGCAGGTGCTCACTCGCTCGTCCCGAGCCTAGGACGGGACGCCGACGGTGCCGCCTCGAGCGCACGCTTGACAGGTAATGTCGTGAATGTTCGCCTGGTGATGGGTAACGTCACTCCGATTGGACCCGCTCGTTAGACAGAGACGTCAGCAATCACCCCGGGAGCGCTGCATGCAGACGGGTCGTTCGGGTATTGCCCGCCGGGTGGCCGGCACCGTGGGGCTCGGCGTCGCCGTGAGCGCGGTCCTGATCGCCGGTCCGGCAGACGCGTCGACGACAGTGACTGCACAGCTCGCCCTTTCCGGCGTGGTCACCGCCAGTTCGCCCGCCGGGGGCAGCACCGTCGGCATCCATCCCGGTGACTCCGTCGACCTCAAGCCGGCAAGCGTCCCCACCCAAGGGCTGAACACGCACGGACTGCCGCTCGGCGATGTGCTGGGTGGGGTGCTCGGCGGGACCACGGGCTACCAGGTCGTCGTGCACCTGCCCGCGACCTTCCCCGGCGGCGGCCGCGACGTGAAGCTCGGCGCGTGCAGCGGCCAAAAGCACCTGACAGTGGCCTTCCCCAAGACTGGTACATACAGCTTCACCTGGACGGCCTTCGCCGTGAACCTGCTCTGCCTGGTTCCCGGCGAAGGCATCAGGCTGGACGGTAACGCCGCGAAGCAGCACGGCATCGCGCTGAACGCGCAGAGCCAGTGGATCGGCAAGATCGTCGTGGCGACCGCCCCGCCCCCCGGCGGGCTGTCGGTCCAGCTGCCCGGGGTGAACGCAGCGCCGAAGGTGGGCGCGGTGCAGTTGCCGAAGGTGGGCGTGCCCGGCGTCACGGTGCCGACGGTGCCGGCGCGCCTGCCCACCGCCGGTCTCGGGGTGCCCGGCGCGGCGTCGTCCCGGCCGGCACCGGGCAGCCCGTCCCCGGGCATCGACTACGCGCCGCCGGGGCAGTCCATCGAGGACCAGGTCGTCCCCAAGGGGTACGGGCCGGACATCGGCGGTCACGGCCCGCACGCGCTCGATTCGGTGCTCATGAACGGGCTCAGCGGCAACGGGAACGTGACGTCCGGCGGCCTGGGCGCCGCCGACACCGACGCCGGCAAGCCCGTCCCGTTGCACAGTGCGCGGCCGATCGACCTGGCCGGGAACAAGGCGCCTGCCGAGTTGCCTGTCCTGCTCGGGATCATCGCAACGATCGCGCTGTCATTGGTCACGGCGATGTACGCCCGGCTCTACCTGATGCGCCGCGAGACCGGCTGATTTCCGATCCGGACCGCCGTCCAGGTACCCTTACACGGTTTGCACCCCCGAACCCGCTTCGCGGTCTCGTGGGGAGCCGCAGAACTTGTCGCACCCTTGCGGCACCCTCCTGCCGTGGACCGTCCACGGCCGATGAGCCCATAGGAGGAATGGCACTGTCATGCGCCATTACGAAGTCATGGTGATCCTCGATCCGAGTCTCGAGGAACGCACCATCGCCCCCTCGCTCGACACGTTCCTGAACGTGGTCAAGAAGGACGGCGGCAGCGTCGAGAAGGTCGACATCTGGGGCAAGCGCCGCCTCGCCTTTGAGATCGACAAGCACGCCGAGGGCATTTACGCCGTGATCGACCTGACCGCGGAGCCGGCAAGCGTGATCGAGCTCGACCGGCAGCTCAACCTCAACGAGTCGGTGCTGCGGACGAAGGTCCTGCGGCCCGAGGTCCGGTAAGGAGACGCGATGGCCGGCGAGACCGTCGTCACCGTGGTCGGCAACCTGACCGCCGACCCAGAGCTGCGTTTCACCCCGTCCGGCGCCGCAGTCGCGAGCTTCACCATCGCCTCGACGCCGCGAAGCTTCGACCGCAACACCAATGAGTGGAAAGACGGCGAGGCACTGTTCCTGCGCTGCTCGATCTGGCGGCAGGCGGCCGAGAACGTTGCCGAGTCGCTGCAGCGCGGCATGCGCGTGGTCGCGCAGGGCCGCCTCAAGCAGCGCTCGTTCGAGACCCGCGAGGGCGAGAAGCGCACCGTGGTCGAGATGGACGTCGACGAGATCGGCCCGTCGCTGCGGTATGCGACGGCGAAGGTCAACCGCACCCAGCGCGGATCCTCAACCGGCGGCGGCTTCGGTGCCTCCGGCGGGGCTCCGGCCGACGACCCGTGGGGTTCCGCTCCGGCCGCCGGCAGCACCGACGAGCCACCGTTCTAATCAGCAGGAGAGAAGATCATGCCAAAGCCCCCGGCTCGTAAGCCGAAGAAGAAGCAGAACCCACTCACCGTGGCCAATATCGAGTACATCGACTACAAAGACACGACGCTGCTGCGCAAGTTCATCTCGGACCGCGGCAAGATCCGCGCCCGCCGGGTCACCGGGGTCAGCGCCCAGCAACAGCGCGAGATCGCCACGGCGATCAAGAACGCGCGAGAGATGGCGTTGCTGCCCTACACCTCGACGGCCCGCTGACCGCGCAGCAAGGGAGCACCATGAAGCTGATACTTACCCGGGAAGTTGCTGGTCTCGGTCTGGCCGGCGACATCGTCGATGTTGCTGACGGCTACGGGCGCAATTTCCTGATCCCGCGCGGCTCGGCGATCGCCTGGAGCAAGGGCGCCGAACGGCAGATCGCGCAGATCAAGCGGGCCCGAGACGCGCGAGAGATTCGCGATCGCAGCCACGCGCAGGAGCTCAAGTCGGAGCTCGAGTCGCTTTCCGTGACCCTGCGTGCACGTGCAGGTACGGGCGGGAAGTTGTTCGGGTCGATCACCGCCAACGACATCGCCAGCGCGGTCAAGCAGGCCGGTGGACCTCTGCTCGACCGGAAGCGAATCCAGTTGCCCGGACACATCAAGACCGTCGGCTCGCACGACATCACCGTCGACTTGCATCCCGACGTCGTGGCCACCGTTCCGGTTCAGGTCACCGCTTTGTGATCGCTGGTCTTGGCCGCCGGGCATCGGCTGAAACCCCCAGGTGGCCAAGACCATCGCGAGAATTTTTCGTCCACAGGCCGTGGACGAGGAAGCCCCGGCATCATAGGCATTCATGGCCGCGGCCGAGGGAATTCACAGGGCCGTCCACGCCTGATCTACAAGCTGCCCACAACGTTATCCCCAGGTGTGTACACAGCTCGGTTTGATGCGCGGGCGTCGATCGCCCTAGCGTTGTCGCCCGAGCGGCACGGGGGCTGTTCCCAGAAATTGTCAGTGCGGGCTCGGATGCTGTGCGCGTGGGTGTGGGCAGCGATCCGGGGTGGGTGAAGCAGGGGGGAGTGTCGCGCGTCATGCTGGCCGACGACACCCGAGTAGCGCCACCCGACTACGACCGCACCCCACCGCAGGACGTCCCCGCCGAGCAGTCGGTGCTGGGCGGCATGCTGCTTTCCAAAGACGCAATCGCCGACGTCGTCGAGGTATTGCGTCCTACCGACTTCTACCGCCCGGCGCATCAGCTGATCTACGACGCGGTGCTCGACCTGTACGCACGCGGTGAGCCGGCCGACGCAGTGACGGTGTCGGCCGAGCTGACCAGGGCCGGCCAGCTGACCCGGGTCGGTGGCGCCCCATATCTGCACACGCTGATCGCGACCGTGCCCACCGCGGCCAACGCCGGGTACTACGCGCATATCGTTGCCGAGAAGGCGATACTGCGCCGGTTGGTCACCGCGGGCACGCGCATCGTGCAGATGGGCTACCAGACGGCGTCTGGCAGTGGCGACCTCGTCGGCACCGTCGATGATGTCGTCGATCGCGCGCAGGCGGAGATCTACGACGTCACCGAGCGGCGCACCAGCGAAGACTACGTACACATCGAGTCGCTGCTCACCGGCACACTGACCGAGATCGAGCGCATCGCCGACTCGGGCGGCGTGGGCACCGGCATCCCGACCGGGTTCACCCGCCTCGACGAGATCACCAACGGACTGCATCCCGGGCAAATGATCACCGTCGCCGGCCGGCCCGGGTCGGGAAAGTCCACCCTGGCGCTGGACTTTGCCCGCTCCGCGGCGATCAGGTACCGCAAGCCGACGGTCCTGTTCTCACTCGAGATGGGCAAGCTCGAGTTGATGATGCGGCTGCTGTCCGCCGAAGCGCTGGTACCGCTGCGCAACATGCGTTCGGGGCACATGGCCGACCAGGATTGGGCGCGGCTGGCCCGGCGGGCTGGTGACCTCGCCGAGGCACCGCTGTTCCTCGACGACTCACCGAACCTCACCATGATGGAGATCCGGGCCAAGGCGCGGCGGCTGCGGCAGCGCCACGACCTCCAGTTGATCGTTATCGACTACCTGCAGCTCATGACGAGTGGCAAGCGGGTCGAATCGCGTCAGCAGGAGGTGAGCGAGTTCTCCCGCGCGATCAAGCTGCTGGCCAAGGAGCTGGACGTCCCGGTCGTGGCGCTGTCGCAGCTCAATCGTGGCCCCGAGCAGCGCACCGACAAGCGGCCGATGCTGGCTGATCTGCGTGAATCCGGCTGCCTGACCGCAGACACGGCGCTGCTGCGCGCCGACACCGGTGCGCCGATCACCTTCCAGGAACTGCTCGACAACGGGCACACGGACGTGCTGGTCTGGTCGCTCGACGAGCAGCGCCGACTCGTTGCGGCGCCGGTCACGAACGTCTTCCCGTCCGGCGTCAAGACGGTCTTCCGGCTTCGCTTGGCCTCCGGCCGCGAGGTGAAGGCGACGGGCAATCACCCGTTCCTCACCTTCACCGGATGGACCGCCCTCGACGCGTTACGTGTCGGCGACCGCATTGCCATACCCCGGCGTATACCGGATCCCGTTGCGGTAGGGCTCGGCTGGTCCGAGCACCGGCTCGGCCTGCTCGCGCACCTGATCAGCGACGGCTGCATGCTGGGCACGCTGCCGGTGCACTACACCTCCGACGACGAGGAGAACCTCGCGTTCGTCGAAGCAGCGGCCTCCCAGGAATTCGGCATCACGCCGGGCCGGGTCGCGCAGGGTCGGTGGTGGCACTCCTACCTGCCGGCCCCGCACCGACACGGGCGCGGCCCGCTCAACCGGCTGCGCGCCTGGTTCCGCGAGCTGGGTATCGACGATCTGCGCGCTGACGAGAAGCGCCTGCCCGATGCCATCTACAGCGCGAGCAACGCCGAGCTCGCCGTCTTCCTGCGACACCTGTGGGCAAGCGACGGCTGTCTGGGGATGCCCCGCGCCGGCAGTTCGTCCACGCGCAAGGTGTATTACGCCGCGTCCAGCCGGGAGCTTGCCGACGGCGTCATGCGGCTGCTCGCCCGTTTCGGGATAGTCGCCCGGCTCAACGTCGTACGGCAGGGTCGGCGCCGGCCCACCTACCACGTCGTCATCGCCGATGCGGAGAGCTTGCGGACGTTCTGCGAGGAGATCGGCGTGCACGGACGCCGCGGTCACATGGTGGGGCGGCTGCTCGCTGCGCTGCGTGATCGGCCCGCCGCGGCCAACGTCGACACGCTTCCGCACGAGGCATGGGGGTTGGTGCGAGCAGAACGCCTGGATTCCGAGCTGACGGAACGACAACTCCAGGCCGCGATCGGCACGCCCTACCGCGGCGCGTCCCTCTACCGGACCTGCCCGTCGCGGGAACGGATGCACCGCCTTGCCGAGGCGCTCGATTCCGACCTGCTGCGCGCCACCGCCGGTGACGACGTGTTCTGGGATCAGGTGGTTGCCGTCGAACCGCTCGGCAAGCAGCCGGTCTACGACGCAACTGTCAAGGACACGCACAATTTCGTCGCGGACGGGATCATCGCGCACAACTCGATCGAGCAGGACTCCGATGTCGTGCTGCTCGTCCACCGCGAGGACATGTACGAGCGGGAATCGCCCCGTGCCGGCGAGGCCGACCTGATCATCGCCAAGCACCGCAACGGGCCCACCGCCACGGTGGCCGTGAGCTTCCAGGGGCACTACAGCCGCTTCAGCGACATGCCGGACTAGGGGCTAAATGAATACGCGCTTGACCGTCAGCGTTCAGCGGCTCTATATTCAACCGATCGGTTTATCAATGACCTAGTTGAGGAGTGGATCGTATGCGCAAGATCGTCGTGTCAGAGTTCATGACCTTGGACGGGATCGTGGAGGCTCCGGATCAGTGGTCGATGTCGTACTGGAACGACAACATCGCCCAGTTCAAGTCCGAGGAGATGCAGGATGCGGACGCTCTGCTGCTCGGCCGCATCACCTACGACCACTTCGCTGTCGCCTGGCCGCCCATGATCGACGAGCCCGGCGGCAAGGAGATGAACGGCATGAAGAAGTGGGTTGTCTCGTCGACGCTCGAAACGGCGGACTGGACCAACTCCGCGATCGTGCGCAACCTCGACGATGTCGCCAAGCTTGACGGCACGCTGCTCGTCTTCGGGAGCCCGACCCTGATCCAGGGGCTGATCGAGCACGACCTGGTCGACGCCTACCGGCTGCTCGTGTACCCGGTGACGCTCGGTGGCGGCCAGCGCTTGTTCGGCACCGGCGCCAGCACCAACCTCGACCTCGTCGAGGCGCGCGACGTCGGCTCCGGGGTCACTGCGCTTCGCTATCAACGCAAGGCCGATGCCGACTGACGAGCTCAGCCGCACGTTCGCCGCGCTGTCCGACCCGACACGGCGCGCCATGCTGGCCCGCCTCGCCCGTGGTGAGGCGACGGTGAACGAGTTGGCCGAGCCGTTCTCGATCAGCCTCCAGGCGGTGTCGAAACATCTGAAGGTGCTCGAGCAGGCCGGGCTGGTCACCCGCAGCCGCGCGTCGCAACAGCGGCCGGCGCGGCTGCGGGCCGGACCGCTGGCGGACGCCGTGCAGTGGCTGACGTTTTACCGGCAGTTCTTCGAGGGCAGCCTGGATAAGCTCGACGAACACCTGCGGAACATCCAGAAGGGACGCGGCGATGGTTGAGCTCAGGCTCGTCCGGGTGTTCGACGCGCCACGTGATGCGGTGTGGCGAGCGTGGACCGAGCCGGAGCAGCTCGCCCAGTGGTTCGGGCCGCGTGGGATCAGCACGCCACTCGACAGGATCCGCATGGACCTGCGCCCGGGTGGCGAGGCGAGCCTCGTCATGGTCGACGACGCGACCGGTGCGGAGTACCCGAACACGGGGACGTACGTGGAGGTCGTCCCGCCGGAGCGTCTCGTCTGGAAGGACGACGGCTTCCCGGACGGCACCGGAGTCGGCACCGTCACCGTGACGCTGCGCGACCTGGGCGACAAGACCGAGCTCACCCTGCACGCGGTGGCCGACTTCACCGAGACGATGCGGGCTGACGCCGAGGTCGGCTGGGGCACGTCGTTCGACAAGCTCGCCGCGCTGCTCGTCCGCAGCTGAGCCTCTGCACCGGATCACACGGCGGCCACTCGAGCCGCGCGGGCCTGCAGGTAGCGCTGCTCGGGCAGGCTCGTCGTGGCGCGAGCCGCGGCGAGATACGCGCCTCGGGCGGCGGAGGGGTCGCCGGCCAGGTCGAGCAGATGTCCTCGGACGGCGTCGAGCCGATGGCCGACTGCTGCGCGCGATGTGCCGTCGAGTTGATCGAGCAAGTCGAGCCCTGCCGCCGGCCCGTCCACCATCGCCACTGCTACGGCGTGGCTGAGCCTGGCCATCGGGTTGGGCGCGATGCGCAGCAGCACCTCGTACAGCTTCACGATCTGCGGCCAGTCTGTGTCCTTCGCGGAGGGCGCTTCGGCATGGACCGCCGCGATGGCGGCCTGGACCTGGTACGGCCCGAGCG
>JBPYES010000212.1:0-10229 GCA_051984825.1 Jatrophihabitantaceae bacterium | reverse complement strand
CGCGCTCTCGTCCGTGCCCTGGACGCCGACCTGCGCGACGACGGCATCCACTGCGCCACGGTGACCGTCCGGGGGTTCATCAGGGAGGGCACCCGGCACGCCCCGGCGCGCATCGCCGACCTTTACGCGCAGCTTGTCGCCGAGACCGCGGGGCCGCGCGAGAAGTGGCAGACGGTCGTGGACCTCACCTAGCTGCGCGCTCCGCATTCGCGATGATCGCGTCGTGCACGTAGTGCGCGAGCCCTGGCGTCACGTCCTCGTAGTGCTTGGCGAACCGCTCGTCGGCGACGTACATCTCGGCCAGGCCGCGATGCATGTCGTAGCCACAGTCGTAGAACCAGCGACTGATGTGCCGGCGGTGCGCCTCGGCAAGATCCATGGCACGCGGGCCGTCCGGGGGCGCACCGGACCGAAGCGCATCCGCGAAGTCACGCAGTCCGGCGTCGGCCTCAGCCTTGATCGCGACCCACTCGTCCTTCCCGTACGTCCCGGTACGTCGAGCGGACTCGCGATACGCGTCGGTGTGGCCCCAACGTTGCTCGGCCTCCTTCGCCCACTCGCCGCCGGCCTTATCGGTGCCGAAGATCTCGAACTGCTCCTCGGGGGTCAGCGAAATCCCCATCTGGTGGGCCTCCATCTCCTTCTCCAGTGCGGCGACCATCGCCGAAAGGCGAGCAATGCGCTCGCGCAGCAGCCGGTGCTGACTACGCAGGTGGCTGGCGACGTCCGGATCGGCGAGGATCGCCGCGATCTCGTCGAGGGGAAACCCGAGCTCGCGGTAGAACAGGATCCGGCGCAGCCGCGCCAGATCTGCGCTCGCGTAGGCGCGGTAGCCAGCGGGTGTGCGCCTGGTCGGCGACAGGAGTCCGATCTCGTCGTAATGATGCAGCGTGCGCACCGTCACACCGGACAGCTGCGCCAGCTGTCCCACCGAGAAGCTCACGACCTCAGGCTGCACCCTGACGTCGCGTGGGGGTCAAGCGAAATGTGTGCGTGAGGCCAGCGCCCGGCGCAGGTCGTCGCCCGCGTCAACGACTGAGCGCCTGATGCCGGAGTCGAGGTCGGGCCGTGCGAGCAGCCCGGCGGACCGATCGAGGGTGTCCTGCGAGACGGCAGTGCCCGGGTAGGCGAGCAAGGCAAGGCGTGCGACGACCCAGCCCTGCCGGAGTCGCGCCGTTGCGGCGATCTCGTCGAAGTACCGCTCGACGTAGGGCGCCGTCAGCTCGGTCTGCTCCGGCTGCCAGAAGCCTTCTGCGAGGGCGTAAACCACGTAGTTCGACGCGCCGGGATCGGTCATCATCGCCTGCCACGCCGCCGCCTTCGCCTCGGTCGTGGGCAGCATCGCTCGGCAGCCGGCCGCGTGTACCTGTCCCGGGGCGCTGCGGTCGCGCGCGAGTTCCGCGTCGATCTCGTCGGCTGCGAGCACCCCGAGTGAGGACAGCCGGGCGAGTACCGCCCAGCGAAATTCGTCGTCGACGTTCACGCCTTCCGGCAGCTGCTTGCCGGCGAGCCACGCCCGCAACAGCTCGGCATCCGACGTGGCCGCGACAAACCCGCGCGCCGCGGCGAGCTGCCGGCCCGACGCGGGCGGTGCCGTGCGCATCGCAGCGTCGGCAGTGTGGGCCAGCCGGCGCAGCCCCGCTGCGCGCGGCATCCCCTCGGGCAGGTACACGCCGGCGACCATGTCGACGGCCCACCGCAGTACAGGACCGACTACTGCGTCCGGTTCGCCGGGCAGCGCCGTCTCGACGATCCGTAGCGCGAGGTCCGGGGAGACTTCCGCATCGGCGACCGCCAGCCGCAATGCGTTCCACACCGACACCCGGGCCTGCGGAGCCTCGATAGCCGGTAGCAGCGACGGCATGCGCTCCCAGACGTCGGCGGCCAGTGCCGTCTTTGCCCAGCTGTCGTCGCGGGCGTCCGGCAACACGAGGGCCGGCGTGGTGGGGACGCTCAACGGCACCGGGTCGAGCAGCACGGCGTGCTGGTTGGCGATCTCGTCGCCGTTGTCGCCGAACGCGGTGACCGTAACGGCGTGCGGGCGGTCGGCTTTCCCGCTGCGGTAGACCACCGGTCCCGCGCCGACAGACAGCGTGTCCATTCCGGAGGTGCGTAGCCACACCTCGGCCCATTTCTCGAGGTCCTGGGCGCCGGCGGCAGTCCACGCCCCGATCAGGTCGGCGAAGGTCGCATTCCCATACGCGTGGGTATGGAAATAGTTGCGTAGCCCGCCGAGCAGCGTGTCGTCACCCAGGCGCACCGCGAGCTGCCGCAGTGCCGACGCGCCCTTCGCGTACGAGATCCCGTCGAAGTCGTTCAGTGCGGTCTTGGCGTCTGCTGCGCCGTTGCCGGCGACCGGATGGGTCGACGGGCGGCGATCAGCGGCATAGCCCCACGCCTTGCGGCGGCTGGCGAACTCGACCCACACCGGGTAGTCGCCGACCGCGTCGCAGACCCGGTATGCCAGGTACTCGGCGAAGGATTCGTTCAGCCACAGGTCGTCCCACCAGCGCATTGTCACGAGGTCGCCGAACCACATGTGGGCCATCTCGTGCGCGATGGTGACGGCCCGCTGATTGCGCTCGGCGTCGGTGGCGCGGGACCTGAACACGTACGCGTCGCGGAACGTGACGCAACCCGGGTTCTCCATCGCGCCGGCGTTGAAGTCCGGGACGAACGCCTGGTGATATTCGCCCCACGGGTAACGCACCCCGAACAGCCGGTGGAACTCGTCCAGGCAGGCAGCGGTGACCTCGAGCATGTCCGGCGCCTGGGCGTCAAGTTCGCGAGCCAGCGATGCGCGGGTGTGAACGCCCAGCGGAATGCCGTCATACGTGCTGGACACCGAGTAGTACGGGCCGGCGACGAGCGTGGCGAAATACGTCGCGATCGGATGGGCCGTCTCGATGTGCCAGCGCCCTGCGGAAAGGCGCCGCGCCGGGCCGTTGCCGAGGACGGTCCAGTCCGGGTCGCAGGTCACGGTGAGCGTGAAGGGCGCCTTGAGGTCGGGCTGGTCGAAGCAGGCGAACCACCGCGGCGCCGCGTCGAGGAACGACATCGCATAGAGGTAGGGCCTGCCGTCGGCGGGGTCGACGTGGCGGTGCAGCCCCTCGCCGTCGCGGGAGTACGCCATCGTGGCCTCGACGACGAGTTCGTTCTGCTCCTGCAGTCCGGCCAGAGGCAATCGGCCGCCGGCATGCTCTGCGACGTCCAGGCGGCGACCGTTCAGGCTTGCGTGGGTCAGCTCGCGCGGGGTCACTTCGATGAACGTGGCGGCGCCGGGCTCGGCGCTGAACCGGACGGTGGTGCGCGATCCGAACAGCTCCTCGCCCGTGGTCAGGTCGAGGTCGACGTCGTAGCCGGTGACGCGGAGGAGTCCGGCCCGAAGCTGGGCCTCCTCGTGGGTAAGAGAGGGCACTCGCTCACCCTAGGAGATCACTGATCGCCGCACGGGCTTGCCCGGGATGTCCGGTGCCCTGTGCCGGACGGTGCCGTGTTCACACGCTCGAAACAGAGGACCGCCATCGGCGGTAACAGGGCGCCAGCACGCTGGGCGCCAACGCGACGACGCGTGCCCACACCACTCTCCGATGAACGGGGGAGCTTCGTGTCACACCTGCTACTCGCCGCGGATTCCGTCAAGCTGAATTCGGGGAACACGGCCTGGATGCTCACCTCGGCGGCGCTCGTGCTGCTCATGACGCCGGGGCTCGCGTTCTTCTACGGCGGCATGGTCCGTTCGAAGAGCGTGCTCAACATGCTCATGATGAACTTCATCTGCATCGCCGTGGTCGGCGTCATCTGGGCGATCTACGGCTTCTCGCTGTCCTTCGGCAATCCGCACCTCGGGGGGCTGATCGGCGGCAGTCACCAGCTGTTCGGCCTGGGTAATCCGGAGGTCCTCAACGGCTTCTGGAGCAGCGCAGGCGTACCCATCGTGGTGTTCGCGATGTTCCAGCTGATGTTCGCGATCATCACACCGGCGCTGATATCAGGGGCGGTGGCCGACCGCACGAAGTTCTGGGGCTGGACGATCTTCATCGCGATCTGGGTGACCATCGTCTACCTCCCGGTCGCGAACTGGGTGTTCGGCACCGGGTGGATCTTGAACAAGCTGCACGCCGAGGACTTCGCCGGCGGGACGGCGGTCCACACGAACGCGGGCGCCGCGGGTCTGGCGCTGGCCATCGTGATGGGCAAGCGCGTCGGCTGGCGCAAGGACCCGATGAAGCCGCACAACGTGCCGTTCGTGCTGCTCGGCGCGTCGCTGCTGTGGTTCGGCTGGTACGGGTTCAACGCCGGCTCCGAAGGCGCGGCGGACAACATCGCGGGCCTTGCGTTCACCACGACGACGCTGGCGACGTGCGCCGGCGTACTGGGCTGGCTGCTCGTGGAGCAGCTGCGTGACGGCAAGCCGACGACGGTCGGTGCGGCCTCCGGCGCAGTAGCCGGCCTCGTCGCCATCACCCCGGCGTGCGCGTTCGTCAGTCCGCTGGGCGGCATCGCGATCGGCCTCATCGCCGGGGCGCTCTGCGCCATGGCAGTGGGCCTGAAGTACCGGTTCGGCTTCGACGACTCCCTCGACGTGGTCGGCGTGCACCTTGTCGGCGGCGTCACCGGCACCGTGCTGATCGGGTTCTTCGGATTCGACCACGGGGCCGCGACGCCCGGCGGGCTGCAGCGCGGATTGTTCTACGGCGGCGGCGTCGACCTGCTGGAGAAGCAGGTGGTCGCCGTCGTGTCGGTCATGCTGTACTCGTTCATCCTCACGTTCGTGCTGGGGAAGGCGCTCAAACGGCTCGGCGCGTTCCGGGTATCCGAAGAGGCTGAGGTCAGCGGTATCGACGAGGCGGAGCACGCCGAGACCGCGTACTCGTTCTCGACGGTGCTGTCCGGCGGTCTCAGCGGGCACGCCGCGGGTGCGGCTGGCACGCCGGCCGCACGGGAGAAGGTGGACGCATGAAGCTCGTGACCGCGGTGATCAAGCCGTTCAAACTGGACGACGTCAAGGCAGCGCTTGAGGTGCTCGGGATCCAGGGCCTGACGGTCAGCGAGGTGCAAGGGTTCGGGCGGCAACGCGGTCACACCGAGGTGTACCGCGGCGCTGAGTACACGGTCGACCTGGTCCCCAAGGTCCGCATCGACGTCCTCGTGGACGACTTCGACGCGGACAAGGTGGTGGACACGGTCGTGGAGGCCGCCCGCACGGGCAAGATCGGCGACGGCAAGGTGTGGGTGACCGCCGTCGAGACGCTCGTGCGGGTGCGAACTGGTGAGCGGGACGCCGACGCGGTCTGATCTCGCGGATGTCCGGGCCGGCGTGCTGCGCCGGCCCGGACTCGTCGGCGTCCCGTTGCGCGAGGCCCTGACCGACGCGTACGACGGGTGGCTCGCGTCCGTGCCGATCCCTGACGGCGTCGCGCTCGCGGCGGTCGGCGGACTCGGCCGCCGCGAACCGTCGCCCTACGGTGACCTCGACCTGGTGCTCTTGCACTCCGGCAAGGTCCGCGGGCTGGCCGGCTTGGCGGAGCGGTTGTGGTACCCGATCTGGGACAGCGGGGTACCCCTGGATCACTCGGTGCGCACCCCGGAGCAGGCGCTGGCCGTCGCCCGCGACGACCTCAAGGCGCTGCTCGGGCTGCTCGACATGCGACACATCGCCGGCGACGCGGGGCTGACCGCCGCGTTACGCCAGCGGCTGCTCGAGATGTGGCGTTCCGGAGCGAGCAAGCGGGCGGGGGAGCTGCGTGCGCTGTCGCTGCAGCGCGCCGAGACGGCCGGCGACGCGGCGTTCCTGCTCGAGCCACACCTCAAGGACGCCCGGGGCGGACTGCGCGATGCGCAAGCGCTGCAGGCACTGGCACGCGCACAACTGGTCGACGTCGAGCACGCGGCGCGCGAGGCGTATCAGGCGCTGCTCGACGTCCGCGGGGAGCTACACCGTCGGACCGGGCGGGCGCAGGACGTGCTGCATCAGCAGGAGCAGTCCGGCGTGGCGAGCGCCCTCGACATGTCGGGGGCCGACGCCGTACTGCGCGCCGTCAACGAGGCTGCCCGCACGATCGGGCACGCCCTTGACACCACATGGCGACGGGTGCTCACTCGGACCGTCCACAGTGGATGGTCGGTGCGACGGCTGATGTCGGCGCCAGGTCCTGCGCGCACGCCGCTGGCGAAGGACGTCGTGATGCAGGACGGCGACGTCGTGCTTGCCCGCGATGCCGACCCCTGGGCCGACCCGTTGCTGACGCTGCGGGCGGCGCGTGCCGCCGCCGAGCACGACCGGCCGCTCGCACCGTTCACCCTCGAACGCCTCGCCACGGAGTCGGCTCCGATACCACAGCCCTGGCCGGACGCGGCCCGCGACGACTTCCTCACCGTGCTCGGAGCCGGGGCGGCGGGCATTCCGGTCATGGAATCGCTCGACCAGGCGGGCCTGCTGGTGCGGCTCATTCCCGAGTGGGACGCGGTGCGGTTCACCCCGCAGCACAACCCGGTACACCGCTTCACCGTCGACCGGCACCTGCTCGAGACCGCCGCCGAGGCCGCGGCACACACCCGCGAGGTCGCGCGTCCGGACCTGCTGCTGCTGGGCGCGCTGCTCCATGACATCGGCAAGGGCTTCGATCCGGAGGACCACTCCGACGCAGGAGCCGCCGTCGCCGGGCCGATCGCGAGCCGGATGGGGTTGTCCTACGGTGAGGCGGCGACCGTGACCGCCCTGGTGCGCCACCACCTGCTGCTACCCGATACGGCCACCCGGCGGGACCTGGCCGATCCGATGACGATCAACACCGTCACGTCCGCCGTCGGCGGGTCGGCCGAGTTGCTGGGACTGCTGCGCGCGCTCACCATTGCGGACGCGGCGGCGACGGGCCCCGCCGCGTGGAGCGACTGGAAGGCGTCGCTGATCGCCGAGCTGGTCCGCCGCGCCCGCGCAGCACTCGGCGGTGAACCGCCGCTCCCGGCGTTGCCGCCGCTGGACGAGCACCAGCGCAGCCTCGCCGACGCCGGCGTGCTGAGCGTGGAACTCGACCGCGGCGAGGTTGTGGTCGCCGCGCCGGACTCACTGGGGGTGCTGTCCAAGGCGGCCGGCGTGCTCGCGCTGCACTCGCTGGACGTCCGCTCCGCGACGATCCGCACGCATCGCGGCATGGCCGTCAACGCCTTCGTCGTCGAGCCCCGGTTCGGGTCGCTGCCCGATCCCGCGGTCGTTCGCGGCGACCTCGGCCGGGCGGTCGAAGGCACGCTGCCGATCGCCGAGCGGCTCGCCGCCAAGGAGCGCGCATACCAGCGGGGCGCGCCCCGGCGCCCGCCGACGGTGCACTGGTTCGACGGCGAGGCGACCGATGCCACGGTCGTGGAACTGCGGGCTGACGACGCGATCGGCCTGCTGTACCGGGTCACTGCGGCACTGGAGCGTTGCCGCGTCGACATCCGATCGGCCCGGGTTTCATCGCTGGGCGGCTCCGTCGTCGACGCGTTCTACGTGACCACGGCGTCCGGTGCTCCGATCCCGACGGGCCAGCGCGGCGACATCGAGGCTGCGCTTACGCAGGCCGCATGACTTTCTCTGTAATCGCGGGTGGCGGATGATTCGTCCGTGGCGTTGCCGTCGGGTGTAAGGACGTCGCTTACGGGTATCGGCGCGGTGCTTGTGGGCGGGCTGATCGGCTTGGTCTGGTGGCTGCGCCGACTGCGCCGCGGGCCGTTGGACCCACCACGTCCAGGTGTGCGGCGCGTCTTCATCGCCGTGGCGGCTCTCGTCTTGTTGCTGATCGGCGTCGGCACCGTGTGGCGGGCCAAGCACGCCGTCGCAACGGTCGCATCCTGCCCCACTCCGTCCGGCAGCCAGGCAGCGTCGGCAGCGCGGCCCACCAACGCGCCCCTCGTCGCGGAGAAGGTCATGACGTGGCCGGAAACCGGGCTGGGCATGCTCTACGCCGACGTGATCGGTTCCAAGACGTGCTGGTACGTACCGGACAACTACTATGTGGACGTCCACACCGGCAGGTTCGCCGGGGCTCGCATCATGAACGTCGGCGACGTCGTCCTATCGCCGCCTTTCCGCAGCGTGCACGAGGAGCAAGAAGTCGCGGCGCACGAGGCGCGGCACCGATCGCAGTGGGCGGTCCTCACCGTCATCGGCGGCCCGCTCGCCTTCCCCATCCTTTACGGGATCGACGACTTCTTCTTCCCAGGGTCGCGCAGCCATTTCGAGCGGCAGGCCGGCCTGGAGTCCGGCGGGTACGAACACGCGGGCATCGCGCCGGTGATCGGCTGGCCGCAACTTGTCGTGCTCCTGGTGGCCGGCACGCTGGTCGTGGTGTTCGTCTACCGCCGGCTGCGCCGGGGACGCCCGTACCAACGGCTGCGGCGTTGAGATCTCTCACAGACCGGACGTATCGCACGCCCGGGATCGCCCGGTAACCTGGCAGACATCCGCGGGCCGATGCCGTCCCGACAATGCGTTCCGAGCATCGCCCAGGAGGTCGTGTGGGCTTCAGTGCTGTGCCGCCCGCCGCGGGCATGTACGACCCTCGGTACGAATCCGACTCGTGCGGAGTTGCCCTGCTGGCCGACCTGGGCGGCCGCGCCAGCCACCGGATGGTGACGCAGGCGCTCACCGCATTGCGCAATCTCGAACATCGTGGGGCCGCGGGCGCGGAGCCCGAGTCTGGCGACGGCGCCGGCATGACCGTGCAGGTGCCGGACGTGTTCCTGCGCGCCGTCGTGCCGTTCGAACTGCCGCAGCGCGGCGACTACGCCGTCGGCATGGCGTTCCTGCCGATTGACGAGGCGGCGCGCGCGGAGGTCATGGCGCTCGTCGAGGAGGTCGCCGCCGACGAGGGCCTGCGCGTGCTGGGGTGGCGCGACGTGCCGACCGACCCGGCCGGTCTCGGGCCGACGGCACGCGGCGTGATGCCGGCGTTCGCGCAACTGTTCGTGGGCGGGGCATCCGGGATGGACCTGGAACGGCGCGTGTTCTGCCTGCGCAAGGTCGCCGAGCGGCGCGCTCGGGAAACGTCAGCTGAGCTGTACTTCACGTCACTGTCGACGCGCACCCTCGTGTACAAGGGGATGCTAACTACGCGGCAGCTCGGCACGTTCTTCGCCGATCTTGCTGACGAACGGTTCGCCACTGCGATCGCCCTGGTGCACAGCCGGTTTTCGACGAACACATTCCCGTCCTGGCCGCTTGCCCATCCCTATCGCTACATCGCGCACAACGGCGAGATCAACACGATCCGCGGTAATCGCAACTGGATGCGGACCCGCGAGGCGCTGCTCTCGAGCAATCTCATCCCCGGCGACATCAGCCGGCTGTTCCCGATCTGCACGCCGAGCCTGTCCGACTCGGCAAGCTTCGACGAGGTGCTCGAGCTGCTGCACCTGGGTGGGCGCAGCCTGCCGCACGCGGTCTTGATGATGATTCCCGAGGCGTGGGAGAACGCGACCTCGATGGACACGGCACGCCGCGATTTCTACGCGTTCCATGCAGCGTTGATGGAGCCTTGGGACGGCCCGGCAAGTGTCACGTTCACCGACGGCACGGTCATCGGAGCGGTCCTCGACCGTAACGGGCTGCGCCCCGGGCGGTGGTGGCGCATGTCCGACGGGCTGGTCGTCCTCGCCAGCGAGGCCGGCGTGCTCGACATCGACCCCGCAAGCGTCGTCGAGAAGGGGCGGTTGCAGCCCGGGCGGATGTTCCTCGTCGATACCGTACGAGGACGTATCGTCCACGACGTCGAGATCAAGGCCGAGCTTGCGGCTGAACACCCCTACGGCGAATGGCTGCACGCCGGGCAACTCCACCTCGACACGTTGCCTGCGCGCGAGCATGTCGCGGTCTCGCACGAGTCCGTGACCCGGCGGCAGCAGGTGTTCGGATATACCGAGGAGGAGCTGCGCATTCTCATCGCTCCGATGGCCACCGCCGGGGTGGAGCCGATCGGGTCGATGGGCACCGACACCCCTCTGGCCGGGCTGTCCGAGCGTCCACGCCTGCTCTACGACTACTTCGCGCAGCTGTTCGCCCAGGTCACCAACCCGCCACTCGACGCGATCCGCGAGGAGATGGTGACATCGCTCGCCGGAACGGTCGGCCCCGAGCAGAACCTGCTCGCGCCCGGCCCGGCATCGTGCCGGCAGGTCGTGATCCCGCATCCGGTGATCGCCAACGACGAGCTTGCCAAGATCTGGCACATCAACGCCGACGGCGACCTGCC
>JBPYES010000211.1:0-29484 GCA_051984825.1 Jatrophihabitantaceae bacterium | reverse complement strand
CGGCTCCACGCGCAGCCGGGCCGAGCGCTGGTCGAGCGGGGAACCGAGCAGGTCGGCCGGGTAGGAGCGGAGCGCGTCACTCGGCGAGCGCGCCGGGATCGACGGGTTCACCGGATGCACGCCGTGCCCCGTAGCGGTCAGCTCGCGCCAGCCGATCCGGTCGGCCCGATAGCTGTTCGTCACGTCCAGTGTGGACGTCGCCGTCAGATCGGCAGCGGCGCGCAGCGCGCAGGTCAGCCGTGTCGTGTGCAACCCGGCGCTGCCCGGCCGGTACGCGAAGCCGGTCGGCCGCACCGTCCACACGAGACGGCGGCCGTCGACCCGGACCGTGACGCCGTCTGCGAGCGCGTCGCAGACTCGGGCGTTGTAGCCGGCTGCGCCCTCGGCGGCGACGGCGGCGCGCTCCTGGAGCGTCGGCAACTCGGCCAGGTCGACGACCGCGGCCACGTCGACCCGGTTCGGGTAGAGGTCGAGCGCCAGCGCCTGGTTGACTGAGAAGTTGCCGAGGGGGTGTGCCGATGCGTGCTGGGCCGGTAGCGCCAGCACGACGACACCCGCAAGGCCGAGCGCCGCAAGGCCGAGCCACAATCGCCGACTCATCGCGCACCCAGCCGGGCCAGGGCCGCCTGCGCGATCGGCGCGTACCGCGGCGAGAAGTGCGGGTTCAGGGCGAGCGCGGCACGCAGGTCCCGGCGCGCATCGCCGTTCTTGCCGAGCGAGCGCTCGATCATCCCGAGATGGAACAGGTAACCGGCATTGCGTGCTCCGAGCGCCAGCGCACGATGGGCGTAAGGCAGCGCGTGTGTATCGGCGCCTGCCTCGTGGAGCGCCCAGCCGAGCACGTCGGCCACGTCGGCAAAGTGGCGCCGGGACCACTCGTGCCGGGCGGAACGCACCGCGTCGGCAGGCCGGTTCTGGGCCAGCGCCAGCTGCGCGGTGCCGAGGTCGTCCGTGCCGCCGTTCGCAGCGAACAGCCGCAGCGCCGCATCGGCCAGGGTGAGCTGTTCGCCGGCACGTGCCGGCTGCCCGACGGCGCGCAGCAGGTCGGCGTACTCAAGCAAGTACGTCGGCGCCGGGTACCGCGCGGTGAGATCCGCATAGCCGGCAAGCGCCTCGCCGGTCCGTCCGAGCGCAGCGGCAACCTTCGCCTGGCCGGCGAGAAGCGGCAGATACGACGGGTCAGCAGCACGGCCTGCGGCGTATTCGGAAGACGCCGAATCGAGCCGGCCGGCCTGCCAATCGAGCTCACCGAGCTGGTAACGGCAGAACGCGATATCCGCGGGATCGACCGCGTCGTCGAGCGCACGTTGCATCAGCGACGCCGCCTCGGTGAGCCGGCCGTGAAGCTCCAGGTCGTACGACGCGCGCGCGTACGCGGCGAGCCCAGGTCGCAGGTCCAGCATCCGTTGCACGGCCGATGTGGCCGCGGCGGCGTTACCGAGCTGGGTTTGCGCATCGGCGAGCACGCCGTAGGCGTCCGCAGAATACGAGTCGATCCACAATGCGCGCCGGGCAAGATCGCGAGCGGCTGCGAACTCGTGCCGTGCGTTGGCGAGCGCCCCGAGCCCGATCAGGGCGGTCGCGTTGCCGTCGCGGTGGATGGTGAGCGAACGGCGGAGCGCGCCCTCCGCCTTGGGGTAGTAGCTGGGGTCCGCCGTGACGCGGGCGCGCTCCAGGTACGCCCCACCGAGCGCCGCCCAGGTGTCGTAGTCGCCCGGCACGTCGCGCAGCCGCTGCTGTGCCCGGGCGATGCTCGCCGCCAGTCGATCGACCGGTGCGGCGGCCGCCGGCCCGGCCGCTACGTGGTGGGAGCCGTGACGCAGGCCGACCACGCTGCCGACCCCGGTGAGCAGCAGCGCGGCGAACCCGACGATGACGATCCGGCGTCGCAGCATGGTGACCTCCTCGCATGGCCCGGGGGGTGCCGGCGCGTGGCCGGCACACCCCCGGAGCTCAGGAAACGGTTAGCGCTCCAGCGTGTCCGGGCCGGATGTCGGTGCAGGTGGTGCGACCGTCGCCGGTGCCGGCCGCCGACGGCGAACGAACCACGCGCCGCCCAGCAGGAACAGAGCCGCCACAGCGGCGCCGCCCGTCGCACCGGCGATCGTGAGCCCGACGGTGTGCGTGGCCGGACGGGAGACCGCCGAGACCGGCCTCGGCGCCCGCTCAGCCGGCGTGCCCGACGCCGGCGCGGCTGCGGACGACGTAGGCGGCTGCACCCGGGCTGCTGCCCCGATCACGTTTGTGGTCGGGGCGTTGGTGGTCTGGGCACCCGCGCCGGTGCCGCCGCCCTTGTTGACTGCGCCCACGTTCGGCAGCGCGAGGTACGGGAACGTCTTGCCGAAGGCGTTGTCGTTGGCGTCCACCGCGTCGCCCTTGGCCAGCGCGTCGACCAGCTTGCCGGTCTGCGCCGCACCCTCGAGCGCCTGGAGTTCGATGTCGACGACGTCGTCGGTCAGCCGGCGCCCGTTCGGGAAGCCCTGCTTGTCTCCGCCGAGCACACCGAGCCGGTTGGGCGTCGGGGTCGGGTCGATCGACAGGTTCAGCCGCAGCATCTCGGACGGGCGGAATCGGCTGGCGATCACGTCAGCGTTGTTCAACTGGGAGTTGAGGTCCGCCTTTATGGGCCCGCCGGCCTTCGTGGTGATGCCGGTCAGGAAGATCTCCACGAGATCGTTGCGCGGCGTTGCCGGTGCCGGCAAGCCGTAGATGCCCTGGATCAGCTTCGGCACCTCGGGATCCTTGACCCGGGCGACGAGCGGCGCGATCGAGGCATCCCGGTCCGGGGGCAGCGCGTTGAACGCGTCCTTCAGATTCGCAGGAACGACGACCTCGTTGACCAGCGGGTTGCCGAGGCGGGACACCTGCACGCGGTTCACGCCCGGTCCGGCGTTGATGCCGGTGATCCGGACGCGAGGCCGCTCGGTCGTCGACCAGATGCCGATGACCGGGTTGCGGGTGGCATCCCCGTGCAGCGCGACGTCCTGGAACGGCACCTGGAGGGCGATGGTGTTCACGTTGTACCCGGCAAGGGTGTCCTGCCCGACCTCGCTCAGGTCACCGCCGTAAAGCAGGTCGAAGACACGCAGGTCCAGGAAGAACGGATCGTCGGCCTGGCCGGCGAAGGTCTTCCAGCCGCCGGGCAGTGTGGTGACGGCCTGGTCGCGCAGCTGCGCGTAGTTCGGCATGGACGCCGGCCCGACCCGCGACGGTGCGACCGGGGCGTTGCTGATCCGGGTGTGGAACGGGCGGCCGCCGAACGACGATTCCAGCGTGTACGTCTGGCGGAACAACAGGTTGGGGTCGTCGAGCGAGGTAACCGGCCCGTTGTTGTACAGGAAGGTGTTGCCGCCCCGCTTGTCGATGTTGTGGAACGTAAAGCGGAACACGGCGTCCGGCTTGGCGTCACCATCGTTGTCGATCTTGAGGTTGTAGGTGGCGTCCGTCGCGAACGGGTAGTAGTTCGGTCCGCCGTTCGGCTCCTCGAACGGGATGAAGTTCGCGATGAGCGTGACGCAGCCGCGGCGCTCCGGGCTGACGAACGCGTAGACGTCGGTGTTGTCGACCGCTGGGTCGGCTGCGATGAGCGGTGCCTCGCGGTGGCTGGACGCCCCCGCGTCGCTCGGCCCGAGCGCCGCGACCGCACCGGCGAACGCGAGCCCGAGCGCGGCCGTGACGGCACCGACGCGGCGGGCTGTCGGTGTAGGCATGGTTCCTCCTTGCTATGGATGAGCTGTGTCGCAAGGAGTTCGATTCATCGCGCGGAACGGGTGGGTGCTTGACAGGTACTGGTCGCCGAGCAATCCGCCGCGTGGGCGGCTGCGAATAGCGCCCGGCGGAAGGCTTCAGGCAGACGCGGTGAGCGACGCGAGGAGGTCGTCGGCAGCCGTGTAGGGGTCGAGTTCGCCGTCGATGACGCGCTGTGCGGACGCGGACAGCGCCGCCGAACCATGCACGTCGGCAAAACGCGCCCGCACCGCGCCAACCGCGATCGCCTCGATCTCGGCGGATGCCCTGGCGTGCCGGCGACGCCGGGCCTCACCGCTTCGGGTCAGCCAGTCGCGGTGCTTGGCCAGCGCCGCCAGCAGATCGTCGAGGCCTTCGGCGCGGACCGCCACCGTCTTCACGATGGGTGGCCGCCAGGCCCCGGGCGCGGAGTGCCGGCCGCCCAGCGACTGCATGTAGCGCAGGTCGCGGGCCACCTGATCCGCGCCGTCCCGATCGGCCTTGTTGACGACGAAGATGTCGGCGATCTCGAGGATGCCGGCCTTGGCCGCCTGGATACCGTCGCCCATCCCCGGGGCGAGCAGCACCGCGATCGTGTCGGCCAGCGAAGCGATCTCCACCTCGGCCTGCCCCACGCCGACGGTCTCGACGAGCACGATGTCGCATCCCGCGGCGTCGAGCACCCGCAGCGCTTGGGGCACGGCGGCCGACAAGCCGCCGAGGTGGCCGCGCGAGGCCATGGAGCGGATGAACACGCCCTCGTCCGTGGCGTGGTCCTGCATCCGCACCCGGTCGCCGAGCAATGCCCCGCCGGAGAAGGGCGAGGAAGGGTCGACGGCGAGCACACCGACCCGCTTGCCGTCCGTGCGCAGCGCCGTGACGAGGGCGGACGTCGAGGTCGACTTGCCCACTCCGGGTGATCCGGTGATGCCCACGACCTGGGCAGTGCCCGAGTACGGCGCGAGCGCGGCGGCGATGTCGCGCAGCAGCGGCGAGTCGTTCTCGACCAGCGAGATCAGCCGGGCAACCGCCCGGGTGTCCGCGCTGCGGGCGCGTTCGACGAGCTCGCCGACGTCAGTGGTTCGCGTCATGCACCGACGTGCAACAGCAACGCGTCACCTTGACCGCCGCCGCCGCACAACGCCGCGGCGCCGGTGCCGCCGCCCCGCCGGCGCAGCTCCAGGGCCAGCGTCAGCGCCAGCCGGGCACCGGACATCCCGATCGGGTGCCCCAGCGCGATCGCCCCGCCGTTGACGTTCACGATGTCGGGGCTGACCCCCAGGTCCTTCATCGACTGGATGCCGACCGAGGCGAACGCCTCGTTGATCTCGATCAGGTCGAGGTCGCCCACCGAAAGGCCAGCCTTGCGCAGCGCGTCACTGATGGCGTTGGACGGCTGGGACTGCAGCGAGTTGTCCGGCCCGGCGACGTTGCCGTGAGCGCCGATCTCGGCGAGCCATGTCAGGCCCAGTTCCTCGGCCTTGGCTTTGCTCATCACCACGACGGCGGCCGCGCCGTCGGAGATCTGGGACGAGGTGCCGGCGGTGATCGTGCCATCGCCGCGGAACGCCGGCTTGAGCCTGGCCAGGCCCTCCACGGTCGTGTCGGCGCGGATGCCCTCGTCGTCGCGGAACTCGATCGGCTCGCCCTTGCGCTGCGGGATCAGCACCGGGCTGATCTCGTCGTCGAACACGCCGTTCTTCTGCGCGAGCGCGGCGCGCTGGTGGGAGCGGGCGGCGAACTCGTCCTGCGCCTCGCGGCTGATGCCGAGCTTCGTGTTGACCCGGTCGGTCGACTCCCCCATCGGGATGTGGTCGAAGATGTCGGTCAGCCCGTCGTGCGCCATCGCGTCGAGGACTTCGATGGAGCCGTACTTGTAGCCGGCTCGCGCCTTGGGCAGCAGGTGCGGCGCATTGGTCATCGACTCCTGGCCGCCCGCAACGACGATGTCGAACTCGCCCGCGCGAATGAGCTGGTCGGCAAGGGCGATCGCGTCCAGCCCCGACAGGCACACCTTGTTGATCGTGATCGCCGGAACGGTCAGCGGGATGCCTGCCTGGTAGGCAGCCTGGCGCGAGGGGATCTGCCCCGCACCGGCCTGCAGCACCTGCCCCATGATCACGTACTGCACCTGCTCCGGCGCCACGCCCGAACGCTCCAGGGCAGCCTTGATGGCGAACCCGCCCAGATCGGCCGCGGAGAAGTCCTTGAGCGAGCCGAGCAAGCGGCCCATCGGGGTACGCGCACCGTTGACGATGACTGAGCCGGCCATGGCTACCACCTTCCGCCTTTCCCGCGACTCTATCCACGGTGCCCCAAACGATGCAGCGCCACCAGCGGTGTGAACAAGCGCACGCCGGCCTCGCTGTAAGCGCTGCGCACGCGCCACCATGGCTGGATGAGCGAGCATCGCAGGGTCGCGTGAGGGCCGAGAAGCGCAGCTCATCGCGCGACGAGCGCTTGCGGGAGGAGCCAATGTCATTGCTGCGGCGAATCGATCACGTAGGCATCGCCGTCTCCGACCTGGACGAGGCGATCGCGTTCTATCGCGACGTGTTCGGCATGGTCGTTGTGCACGAGGAGGTGAACGCGGATCAGGGCGTGCGCGAGGTGATGCTGGCCGTCGGGGACGGCGAGACGCAGATCCAGCTGCTCGCTCCGCTTTCCGAGGCGTCCGTCATCGCGAAGTTCCTCGACCGTAGGGGCCCGGGCATCCAGCAGCTCGCGTACACCGTCGACGACATCGAGTCGACGTCCGATGCGCTTCGTTCCAGGGGCCTGCGCCTGATCTACGACGAGCCGCGCCGCGGCACCGCGGGCAGCAAGGTGAACTTCGTCCACCCCAAGGACGCCGGCGGTGTATTGGTCGAGCTGGTCGAGCCCGCTAAGGTTACCCGCGAGTAACTACAGGAGGCCGCCGTGGACGACATCCGCACCGCGATCCTGAACGACCGGCTATCCGATCTCGCGGAGATGCCGGTACCGGACTCCTACCGCGGCGTGGTTGTGCGCGCCGACGAGGTCGGCATGTTCGAGGGGCTGGCGACTCGCGACAAGGACCCGCGCAAGAGCCTTTCGGTGCAGGACGTTCCGACGCCCGAGGTCGGCCCGGGCGAGGCGCTCGTCGCGGTCATGGCCAGCGCGATCAACTACAACACGGTGTGGACGTCGATCTTCGAGCCGCTGCCCACCTTCGACTTCCTGCGCCGCTATGGCAAGTCGTCACCGCTGGCCCGCAAACACGATCAGCCCTACCACGTCGTGGGATCCGACCTCGCCGGCGTGGTGCTGCGCACCGGGCCGGGTGTGACGCGCTGGCAGGCCGGCGACGAGGTCGTCGCGCACTGCCTGTCCGTGGAGCTCGAGGATCCGCAGGGCCACGACGACACGATGATGGACCCGCAGCAGCGCATCTGGGGGTTCGAGACGAACTTCGGCGGCCTCGCCGAGCTGGCTCTCGTCAAGGCCAACCAGCTGATGCCCAAGGCGGCCCACCTGACCTGGGAGGAGGCCGCCTGCCCAGGCCTCGTCAACTCCACGGCGTACCGCCAGCTCGTGTCGCGCCACGGCGCGGACATGAAGCAGGGCGACGTCGTCCTGATCTGGGGCGCATCCGGTGGCCTGGGTGGATACGCCACGCAGTACGCCCTCAATGGCGGCGCCATCCCGGTATGCGTCGTTTCCTCGCCGGCCAAGGCCACGCTGTGCCGGTCGCTCGGCGCGGAGTTGATCATCGATCGCACCGCAGAGGGCTACCAGTTCTGGAAGGACGGCGAGCAGCAGCCGTCCGAGTGGAAACGCCTGGGGGCACGGATCCGGGAGCTGACCGGTGGGGACGACCCCGACATCGTGTTCGAGCACCCGGGGCGCGACACGTTCGGCGCGTCGGTGTACGTCGCCCGCCGGGGCGGCACGATCGTCACCTGCGCGTCCACGTCCGGGTACCGGCACGAGTACGACAATCGCTACCTCTGGATGACGCTCAAGCGCATCGTCGGCTCGCATTTCGCGAATTACCGCGAGTCGTGGGAGGCGAATCGGCTGATCGCACGCGGTGCGATCCACCCGACGCTGTCGCGCGTCTATCCGCTCCCCGAAACCGGGCAAGCCGCCTATGACGTACACCGCAACCTGCACCAGGGCAAGGTCGGCGTGCTGTGCCTGGCCCCACGCGAGGGGCTCGGAGTGCGCGATAACGATCTTCGCGCCAAGCATCTCGCCGAGATCAACCGCTTCCGAAATCTGTAACACGACGTGCGCCGGATGGGATTGGCGCTAGCGCTCGCAGCGCGCTCACCGGCGTGATCTTCGGCTGGTCGACTTGGGGCTGGTGCGGCGGGGTGGGACGATCGGACCATGTCTTCGGAGAACTACTCGGACGCTCTGCCGATTTTGACGGATCGCGGCTTCGACACGGCCATGCGAGGTTACGACCGGCGCCAGGTCGACGAGTATGTCGCCAATCTCGATGACGAGGTGCGCGCCGCGACCGCGGACCGGGATGGCGCGATCGCCCGCTGCGCCGATCTCGCCGCCCAACTTGCCAGTACGCAGGCGCAGATCGAGTCGCTCCGACGGCAGCTGCGCAGGGCCACCGAGCGGCCGACCACGGAGAACGTGGACACGCGAGTGCGCGAAATGCTCGACTCCGCCGCGAAGGAGGCGGCGAAGATGCGCACGGACGCCGACTCCTACGTCCTGGCAACGCGCCGTGCAGCCGACGAGTCGGCCGAGCGTGTCCGGGCGAACGCACGCTTCGAATCCGAGCAGATCATGGCCCAGGCGACTGAGCGGCATATCGAGGCCGACGAGACGTTCCGGCAGCGCATCGCCGACGCCGAACGTCACCGCTCGGAGGTCACCACCCAGTTGGAGCAGGACATCGCCAGGGCCCGGGCCGAGGAGGACCAGCTGACCCTCGAGGCGCAGGCCACCCGGGAGCGGCTCGACGCCGAGGCGGCTGCCGAGCGCACTCGCCGGGAGGAAGAGTTCGCGCGACTTCAGGGGGAACAGGAGGCTGCGCTGCAACGGCGCATCCAGACCGCCGAGGACGACTTCGAGATTGCGCTGCGACTGCGCCGGCGCGATGAGGCTGCCAAGTCCAGCGAAAAGGCGGCGGCTGCCGAGGCCGACGCGCAGCACATACGCGAAACGGCGCGCGGCCAGGCCGACCAGATGATCCACGATGCCGAGGACAAGGTCACCAGGCTGCACACCCGTCAAGAGGAGACGCACATCGAGCTGCGCGCGCTGCACGCCAAGATCGCGACGGTGCTCGCCCAGACAGGCCCGCTCACTGCAGCGGCTGCGCCTCCGGCAGCTGAGCCGGCTGCAGCACAGGAGCAGCCGGTGGACGAGCAGCCGGTGGACGAGCAGCCGGCGGAGAAGCCTCCGGCCGCCACGCAGTCCGCCGCACCGACGGCACGGCAACGCCCGCGCACCAACAAGCGCGCCTGATCACAGTCTCGGCGTAGGGCCGCGCCGATCCCGGGCAGCCCAGCATGCGGTGTGCCAGTGCCGGCGCTCGGCCGCGTCGGCGTCGTCGGCCGGCCACACCACGACATGCGGCATTCCGGGCCGGATGACCTGCTCGCAACCCGGGCAGCGGTACGGCTTCGCCGAGTCGGCCACCATGCGCACGACGTACTGCTCGCCGCGCCACTCGTCGCGGCGCTCGGCGCCACCGATCGGGCGCGCTAGTGGTGCCTCGATCCTGCGGCGGTTGTGCCGCGGCATCGGTCAGGCGGAGTAGTCGCGGAAGCCCTTGCCGGTCTTGCGGCCCAGCCGCCCGGCCGTCACGAGATGCTCGAGCAGTGGCGCCGGCGCATAGCCGGGCTCGCGGAACTCCAGGTAGAGCGTGCGCTGTATCGCCAGCGCGACGTCCAGACCGACGACGTCGAGCAGCTCGAACGGTCCCATCGGATAACCACATCCGACCTTCATCGCGGAGTCGATGTCGTCCGCACTGGCGTAGTGCGCCTCGAGCATCTTCACCGCGTCGTTCAGGTACGGGAACAGCAGCGCGTTGACGATGAAGCCGGCGCGATCGCCGCAGCGCACCGGGTGCTTGCCGAGCTTGCGCGCGACGTCGAGCACCGTCGCCTCCGCGGCAGCCGTTGTCGACACTGTGTGCACGACCTCGACGAGCTTCATCACCGTGGCCGGGTTGAAGAAATGCATGCCGACGACGTCGCCCGGGCGTGACGTGGCCGCCGCGCATTCGACCACCGGGAGGCTGGACGTGGTCGTGGCGAGCACCGTGCCCGGTGCGCAGATCTCGTCCAGGTTGGCGAACAGGGCCTGCTTGACGCCGGCGTCCTCGATCACCGCCTCGACCACGAGCTGGACGCTGCGGAGGTCGTCGAGCGACGTCGTGCCGTGGATGCGGGCGAGCGCTTCGTCGCGGTCCGCGGTGGCCAACTTCCCGCGCTGCACCGCCTTCTCCATCGACAGCTTGACCGCCGTTGCGAGCCTGGTGAGCTTCTCGGCGCTGCGCGCGACGAACAGCACGTCGTAGCCGGCCCTGGCGAACACCTCGACGATGCCGGTGGCCATCGTTCCCGAGCCGACGACGCCGACCCGCTCGACCGGCCGGGCGCCCATGACCGCGTCATCCTGCGGCGTTTGCGCATCGGCCACCACGTTCGGCGAGTCGGGCGCGTCGTAGGTGTAGAAACCGCGGCCGGACTTCCGCCCGAGGAACCCGGCCGTGATCATCTGCTTGAAGATCGGCGTCGGAGCGTGCAGGCGGTCGCGGGTCTGCTTGTACATCGTGTCGAGGATCTCGTAGGACGTGTCGAGCCCGATCAGATCGAGCAAAGCGAGCGGACCCATCGGCAGTCCGCAGCCGAGCTTCATACCGACGTCGATGTCCTCGCGGCTGGCGTACCGCGACTCGTACAGCGAGGCTGCGTGATTGAGGTAGCCGAACAGCAGGGCATTGGCGATGAACCCGGCGCGGTCGCCGATCGTGACATCGACCTTGCCCAGCTTCTGCGCGAACGCCTCGACTTCGTCGACAACTTCCGGCTCGGTGACCACCGTGCGGACGATCTCGACCAGCTTCATCACGGGCGCGGGGTTGAAGAAATGCAGCCCGACGACCTTGCTGGGCCGGCCCGTCGCGACAGCGATCTCGGTGACCGACAGGGACGAGGTGTTCGTGGCCAGGATCGCGTCGGGCTTACACGTCTGGTCCAGCTCGGTGAAGATGTGCCGCTTGAGGTCGAGGTGCTCGGGCACTGCCTCGACGACCAGGTCGACCTCGGCGAGCCGACCCAGGTCGGTACCGAAGTCGATGCGCTCCAATAGCGCGCGCTGCTCATCCTCGCTGAGCTTGCCGCGTGCCACCGCGCGCCCGGTGGAGTGCTCGACGTGGCCTCGTCCGCGGGCGACGGCCCGCTCGTCGACCTCGACGGCCACGACGTGCAAACCGGTTCTGGCGAATACCTCGGCGATACCCGCACCCATGGTGCCGAGTCCGACCACGCCGACCTGCTGGAACTCCCGAGCCATGCCCATGAACCTTAGTGCGCCGCCCGGGGGCACCTAGCCCCGAGGACGGCTCAGCGCTTGAGCGTGAAGGTGAAGTCGCCGGAGCGCTTGCCGCTCAGCCGGGCTGCCGAAACGAGTTTCCGCTCCGTGATCAGTCTCTCGACCTCGGCCCGTGAACGACCGCAACCTTCAGCGATCAGTCGCACCGGCCGGACAGGAATCCGTGCCGCGAAGCGGACCGAGACGTCGATCACCTCGCAGTCCAGGTAATCCGATCCGCCTGTGTCGAGGCGCCACGCGTTGTCCCAGTCAAGGGTGATCCGATTACGGCGCTGCACGCCCGGATCCTGGAGCAGCTCAGCTGTCAGGCCAGGGTCGTTGTCGTGCAGCTGGTCCAGCAGCCCAGGTCGCACAGAGCGCACATTCATCCGCTCCAGGACGGCGAGCTTCGCAGTTTCCCCGCAAGCGGTGCAGAGCGCGAGAAGCCAGGCGTCGATGAGCTTGTGGTGCGCGTTGACGCGAAATTTGCCGCTTGCCCGGAAGCGCTCGGACGCGCAGGCGCGGCAGCGGCGGAGAACGAGTGGCAGGCAGGTGGGCACGACCACCCAGGCTTTGAGCACGGAAGTACACCGGCTTAGTGAGAAGTCCGCAGCAGAAAGGAGCGCGACGCAGCTGCGCGACGCGCGACGAATCAGCGCTCGGGAGGTCTCACAGGGTGTACACCGGAGCGTCCTTGATTAGACGACTTGCTTCGACAGCACGGTAATGGCGCACATCGGCGCTGTTCCACTGGTTTTCGAGCGCCTGACGCCTAGCGGCCCCAGCGAGCCTTGACCAGCCGCGTGAGTCGCGCCACGTCTGCGGGGGTGCGGCGGAACGTCAGTGCCTTGACCGGCGCCGTATAGCGCTGGTGCGTGACGGCGCGGGGCCAAGCGAACTCACGCAGGCCGTCCGCACCGTGGATGCGGCCGAAGCCCGAGTTCCGTACCCCGCCGAATGGAAGTCCCGGCACAGTGGCGTACGCGAGCACCGAGTTGATGCTCACCATGCCGCACGAGAGCCGGTCGGCGATCTGCTCGCCGTGGCCGGCGCTGAACACGGCGCCGCCGAGTCCGTACGGGTTGGCGTTGGCTCGCTCGACCGCCTCGGCGACGTCCCGGACCCGCGTGATCGTCACGGTAGGCCCGAACGTCTCCTCCTGTACGGCCGCGGAGTCTTCGGGCACGTCGACGAGCACCACCGGCTGCACGTACGGCGGCTGCACGGAGTCGGGCCCGCCTACCACGGCGCGTCCCCCGCGGGAGAGCGCATCGGAGATGTGCCGGCGCACCACATCGGTCTGCGCGGGCATCGTCATCGGGCCGTACTGCCTGCCGGCCTGTACCAGCCCCGCCGCTTGGGTCACCCGTGACACGAACTCGTCGTACACCGAGGCCACGGCGTATATCCGCTCTACGCCGGCACATGTCTGCCCGGCGTTGTACATCGCGCCCCAGACCGTGGCGTCGACAGCTGCGTCGAGGTCGGCGTCGTCGGCGACGATCACCGCGTCCTTGCCACCGCACTCGATGAGGACCGGCGTAAGCGTCTCGGCGCAGGCAGCCATGACCTTCTTGCCCGTCGCGGTGGATCCGGTGAACGCCAGCTTGTCGACGCCGGCGCGGCACAGTGCGGCCCCCGTATCGCCGAAGCCGGGCACCAACTGGAAGACCGGCCGTTCGGGCACGATCGAGGCGAACGTGTCGACCAGCCACGACCCGACGGCGGGCGCGTACTCGCTCGGCTTGAACACCACGGCGTTGCCCGCGGCGAGCGCGTAGCTGATCGAGCCGAGCGGGGTGTGCACCGGGTAGTTCCACGGCCCGATGACGCCGACCACCCCGTACGGCACGTAGGTGACCGACGCGGTGTGGTTCATCGCCAGCATGCCCGGCGCGACCCGGTGCCGGCCCAGCACCCGCGGTGCGTGGGCGGTCGCCCAGCTCAGATGCTCGACCGCGAGTACCACCTCGCTGACGGCGTCGTCCGCCGGCTTGCCGTTCTCGCGATGCATCAGCTCGGCGAGCTCGTCGCACCGCTGCACGAGCAGCCGCCGCCACGCTCGTAGCCGCTGGCCGCGTTCGTGGTAACCAAGGTCGCGCCACCATTCAGCTGCGCTACGTGCGCGTGCGACGGCGGCGCTCACATCGTCGGCGGTGTGGACCGGAAAGGTGCCGACGACATCGCCCGTAGCGGCGTCCAGCGAGTCGAACTTCTCGGCCATACGGCCACCGTACTGGCGAGTAACAGCGAGGGCTAGGGCGTCTCGAGGGCGGCGAGCCGCTCCCGCATCCGGGCGAGCTTGTCGGTGAGCTCGGCTTCGAACTCTGCCAGGCTGTGCTGCCTGACGTGGACGAGTTCGAGTTGCCGCTCGACGTTCGGGATCGCGGCTTCGATGATCTCGGCTCGTTCCGCGTCTTCGGTGCTGGTCTCCCAGCGGGCTCGGAGGTACTCGCTGACCTGCGCGGCCTCGGCGAGCTGGGTCAACTCGTCCAAGGACAGGCCCAGCAGGTTACGCAGCCGGATGAGTTCCCGCAGCCGGGCGATGTCGGCTTCGGTGAAAAGGCGGTGGCTGCCCTTGAGCCGGGCACGGTCCGCCCCGAGCAGGCCGAGCTCCTCGTAATAGCGGATGGTGCGCTGCGTGATGCCGACGTCTTCGGCGACTTCGCCGATCTTGTACAGCCGCTCGCCGGTGGTGGTCTCTGTCATCGCATGCCTCGCACGTCAGGCCGCAGCCGGGTTGGCCGCCGTGTCCGCCTCCACCTCGCCGGGCACGGTTGTGTCTTCCTCGACATGGTGATACCTCCCACCTCGCAGCAGCGAGGCGACGGCGGCGACCAGGCAGGCGACGATTGCGAACACGAACGCGTACACCAGTGCACTGTGGAACGGTCCGGAGATCAGGTGCGGGAAGAAGGCGCGGCCCGTGATCTGGTCGGCCTGTCCCGGCGGGAGACCGCTCAGCACCTTGGGGCCGAGCAGCGTGGCCATGGGGTTGTAGCCGAGGAAAGAGGCGAACAGGGTCGCCACCGGGGGCAGCGTCGAGACCTGGTGCGCGGCGCTCGCCGGGACGCCGTGCTGCACCAGGCCGCTCTGCATCGTGTGCGGCAGGTTGGCAGCCAGCCCGACGATCATCAGCGTGAAGAACACCCCGATGGACAGCACGCTCGCCGAGTTCATGAACGTCGCGAGCATCCCGGCGCCCGCGCCCCGCTGGCTGGGCGGCAGGCTGTTCATCACGCCAGCGGAGTTCGGTGAGGCGAACAGGCCCATGCCGATGCCGTTGAGCGCCAGGATCAGGGCGAACCACACGTAAGAGAAGTCCACCGGCAGCACGATCAGCAGCGCAAAGCTGATTGCCGCGACGATCAGCCCGCCGGTGGCGAACGGCCGCGCGCCGAAGTGGTCCGACAGGTAGCCGGACACCGGCCCCGCGACGAGAAAGCCACCGATCAGCGGCAGCATGTAGATGCCCGCCCACAGCGGCGTCCGCGCGAAGTCGTAGCCGTGCAGGGGCAACCACACCCCCTGTAGCCAGATGATCAGGATGAACTGCAGCCCGCCGCGGCCCATCGCAGCCAGCAGCGCGGCGATGTTGCCGCCGGCGAACGCGCGGATCTTGAACAGCTCCAGGTGGAACATCGGCTCGGCCACGTGCAACTCGATGATGCAGAACGCGACGAGCATCGCAATGCCGCCGATGAGTGTCGTCAGCACGAGCGGTGATGTCCACCCCATCGTGTCGCCGCCGTAGGGCTGGATGCCGTACGTGATGCCGATCATCACCCCCACCAGGCCGACCGCGAACGTGATGTTGCCCCACCAGTCGATGCGTGCCGCCTTGCGCACGCCGAGTTCCCGCAGGCTGTGATAGGACCACACCGTCGCGACGAGCCCGATCGGAACCGAAACCAGGAAGATCAGTCGCCAGGACACCGGCGCCAGCACGCCTCCGAGTACCAGGCCGATGAACGAGCCGGCGATTGCGGCGATCGAGTTCACACCAAGTGCGAGACCGCGCTGATCGCGCGGGAACGCGTCGGTCAGGATCGCGCTGGAGTTTGCGAACAGCAGCGCGCCACCGACGCCCTGCCCGACCCGCATCACGATCAGCCACCACGCGGCCGCCGCCCCGTGCATCCAGGTGATGCTCAGCAGGATCGAGAACGTGGTGAACACGGCAAAGCCGAGGTTGAACATCCGCACCCGGCCGTAAATGTCGCCGAGCCGGCCCAGGCTAACGACCAGGACGGCGGTCACCACGATGAAGCCGAGAATCAGCCACAGCAGGTATCCGGTGTTTCCGGGAGCCAGCGGGTCGATGTGGATACCGCGGAAGATATCCGGCAGCGCGATCAGCAAGATCGAGGCGTTGATCGTCGCCATCAGCATGCCCATTGTCGTGTTGGACAACGCGACCCACTTGTAGTCCAGCCTGCCCAGTCGCATCCGCGGCCCTTCATTCTGATCCTTACGTAAACGTAAGATACAGCGAGGACGGGGACGAGCTGCGAGACCGGGGACGGACCAGATGAGCGACGCGCTGACAGCGAGCAGCATCACGATCGTCGGCCACGACGGCGACCGGATCGAGGCGTACCTGGCCCGCCCGGGCGGCGATGGACCGCGGGGCGGTGTCGTGGTCGTCCACCACCTGCCCGGCTACGACCGGGCCACACTCGAGATCGTGCGGCGTTTCGCCGAGCTGGGCTTCGACGCGATATGCCCGAACCTGCACCACCGCGAGGCGCCCGGCGCGTCCCCCGATGACGCGGCCGCGGCCGCGCGCGCACGCGGCGGCGTACCTGACGAGCGGCTCGTAGGAGACGTCGGCGGTGCGGCCGCGCACTTGCGGCTGCTGCCGTCGTCCAACGGCAAGGTCGGCGTGATCGGTTACTGCTCGGGCGGACGCCAGAGCGTGCTCGCGGCCTGCAGCGTGGACCTGAACGCCGCAGTGGACTGTTACGGGGCCTACGTGACCAGCGATGCACCCGCTGGGTCGTCGCTGCGCATGACCAGCCTCGTCGACCGGCTACCGGACCTGCGCTGCCCGCTGCTCGGCCTGTTCGGTCAAGACGACTCTCACCCGAGCCCCGAGGAGGTCGCCACCCTCGACAGCATCCTCACCGACTACGGCAAGCCGCACGAGTTCCACAGCTATGACGGCGCCGGCCACGCGTTCTTCGCGGTGGACCGCCCGTCCTACCGCGTCGAGGCGGCCAATGACGGGTGGGAGCGCATCGCCGCATTCTTCGCCAAGCACCTCGGCTAGGCGTCAGAACAGCGTGTCGTCGCGGACGATGCCCCGCAGCGCGTCGTAATCGAGGACGACACAGCCGATTCCCCGATCCGTGGCGAGGACCCGCGCCTGCGGCTTGATCTCCTGGGCGGCGAAGATGCCGCGCACGGGGGCGAGCAGCGGGTCGCGGTTGAGCAGTTCGAGGTATCGCGTCAACTGCTCGACGCCGTCGATCTCGCCGCGCCGCTTGATCTCCACCGCAACGGCCACCCCGGACGAATCGCGTGCCAGGATGTCGACCGGTCCGATCGCCGTCGGGTACTCGCGGCGCACCAGCCGATACCCCTCTCCCAGCGTGTGGATGTGCTCGGCGAGCAGCCGCTGCAACTCCGCCTCGACGCCGTCCTTGACCAGCCCGGGGTCGACGCCGAGTTCGTGCGTCGAGTCGGAAAGCACTTCCTCGACGCGGATGATCAGCTGCTCGCCACTCTTGTTGGTCACCGTCCAGGTGTCGCCGTCGATGCGCAACGTGCACGGCGGGCTCATCCAGTTCAGCGGCTTGTACGACCCGCCGTCGGAATGGACCAGCACCGATCCGTCGGCCTTGACCACCAGGAGCCGCACCGCGAGCGGCAGGTGCGCGGTGAGCCGCCCGACGTAGTCCACCGAGCAGCGCGCGACCACCAACCGCATGGGCCGCACGCTACCGTCTCGACATGACCCTGCAGCGCATCGGGATCGTGGTCCACGAGGGCAAGGCGGTGGCGCGCGCCGCAGCGCAGACGGTCCACGATTGGGCGGCCGAACACGGCATCTCGGCCGTCAACGTGGACGTCTGGCACGACGGCGTCGAGAGGCGCAATGCCCGCGACGAGGCCGCGGAGGCGAATTACCCCGACCTGATCGTCACGATCGGCGGCGACGGCACGTTCCTGCGCGGCGCCCGGATCGCCGCCGTAACGGACGCCGGGGTACTCGGTGTGGATGTCGGCCGGCTCGGGTTCCTGACCGAGGTAGGCGTGGACGATCTGCCCCAGGCGCTGGACGCGGTCCGCAATGAGACGGCGATCATCGAGGAACGGCTCACGCTCAGCCTGCGCGCATCGCGTGGCTTGGAAATCCCGCCCGGCATCAACGGCCTGGTGCGATTCGGGCGTGGTCCCAAGTTGCCGCCACCTCCCGTGCACGCCAGTACGCCGGCAGACGTGGGCTGGGGGGTCGGCCTGGACGTCATGGCGCTCAATGACGTGGTGTTCGAGAAGTTGGCCCGTGACCGGCAAGCCAGCCTGGCTGTATACGTCGCAGGGCGGCTGTTCGCGTCGTACTCGGCCGACGCGCTGGTCGTGTCCAGCCCGACGGGCTCCACGGCGTACAGCTTCTCTGCCGGTGGGCCGGTGCTCTCACCCCGAGTGGAGGCGATCGTCTTCACACCGGTTGCGCCCCACATGATCTTCGACCGGAGCCTCGTGCTCGCAGCCGACGAGGCCGTCGCCGTGCGCGTACTGACGCACTCGGGACAGGTGGCGGTGAGCGTCGACGGGCAGCTGCGCGGCGTCCTCGATCCCGGGGACTGGATGGCGGTGTACGCCGGGCGGCGGCGCGCCCGCCTGGTGCGGCTGCGGCCGTCCGACTTCTTCGAACGGCTGCGGACGCGGTTCGCCTTGGCCGACGCGGCAGCCGCAGCTGCGGACGGCGATGCGCCGCTCGAGTACCGCCCGGACACGCCGCCGCCCGCCGAGCTGCGACATCTGTACATGGCTCCGCCGATCAGCAACAGCTGACGTTGTCCGCGCGTCCCGGTGCCATGACGACACGACACACGGACAACTCGGCTCCTCGCGACGCGGCCAACTCGGCTCATCGCGCATGATGGCTGGATGGCCAACGAATCCCTGCGTCGCGTCGAGATCGAGCGCATCAGCCTAGGTCGCTACCGCGTTACCAATGTCCGGGGCGGCACCGTGACGATCGGCGGCGGCGACGACACCGAGTTCACCCCGGTCGAGCTGTTCCTCGCGGCGATCGGCGGCTGCGGCGCGGCTGACGTCGACTACATCACCAACAAGCGGGCCGAGCCCGAGTCGTTCCGGGTCACCGTTACCGGCGACAAGATCCGCGACGACAACGGCAACCGGATGACGAACCTGGCCGTCACGTTCCGCGTCACGTTCCCGGCAGACGCGGACGCCGCCCGCGAGGTGCTCCCCCGCGCTGTCGCCCAGTCGCACGACCGGCTGTGCACCGTCTCGCGCACGGTGCAGGTCGGCACGCCCATCGAAGACCGGATAGCGTCGAACGATGGTCCCTGACATCGTCCTCAACAACGGCGTGCGCATGCCGCAGCTCGGCATCGGTGTATGGCGAGCCAGCGATCGCGAGGCCGACGACGCGGTTGCCGAGGCGCTGCGGATCGGCTATCGCAGCGTCGACACGGCTGCTATGTACGGCAACGAGCCGGGCGTCGGCCGTGCGGTGGCCGCGTCCGGCGTGGCGCGCGACCAGGTCTTCGTCACCTCCAAGGTCAACAACCCCGACCACGGCTACGACGAGTCGCTGCGCGCGTTCGACGCGAGCCTCCCGCGGCTCGGCTTCGACTACGTCGACCTGTACCTGATCCACTGGCCGCAACCAGGCCTGAACCGTTACGTCGACACGTGGCGCGCACTCGAGAAGCTCTACGCGGACGGACGAACCCGGGCGATCGGCGTCTCGAACTTCCAGATCGCGCACCTGCAGCGGCTGCGCGAGGAGACCGACGTCGTGCCCGCGCTGAACCAGATCGAGCTGCACCCTTATCTGGCACAGGCAGAACTGCGCGCGTACCACGCCGAGCACGGCATCGCCACCGAGGCGTGGTCGCCGCTCGCCAAGGGCGGCGCATTGCTACGCGACCCGGTGATCACGACGCTCGCCGACAAATACGGCCACACGCCCGCACAGGTGGTGCTGCGCTGGCACATCCAGGTGGGCAACGTGGTGATCCCCAAGTCGGTGCACGCCGACCGGATCGCCGAGAACTTTGACGTGTTCGGCTTCGAGTTGGCCGACGACGACATGGCCGCGGTCAGCGAACTCGACCGGGACGGGCGCACCGGCCCGCATCCCGACAGGTTCTAGTGACGGGCTGCGACGATCGCGTCGACGATCTGGCCGAGCACCTGCGTGATCTCGAAGTCCTTCGGGGTGAACACCCGGGCCACGCCCGCTGCCCGCAACGCCGCGCCATCGGCGTCCGGGATGATGCCGCCCACCACGACCGGCACGTCCGTCAGCCCCGCGGCGCGCAGCCCGTCGAGCACCTCGGGCACCACCGACAGGTGCGAGCCGGAGAGCACCGACAAACCGACGACGTCGGCGTCCTCCTCGATCGCCGCCGCGACGATCTGTGCCGGCGTGAGCCGGATACCGGAGTAGACGACCTCGAAGCCGGCGTCGCGGGCGCGCAGGGCGATCTGCTCGGCACCGTTCGAGTGCCCATCCAGACCCGGCTTGCCGACCAGGAACTTCAGCGGCCCGAGTTCGCGCACCCGCTCCCGCACCGCGGCGAGTCCCGCGTCGTGTCCCCCTCCGCTCGCGGCGCCGACACCCGTCGGCGGGCGGTACTCACCGAACACCTCGCGCAGGACGCCTGCCCACTCCCCCGTCGTGACCCCCGCCCGGGCGCAGGCCAGGGACGGCTCCATCAGGTTGGCGTGCGTCTTGGCCGCGTCGCGAAGCGCCGTAAGCGCGGTCTCGACCGCGGCTTGCTCGCGCGCTGCCCGCCAGGCGCGCACCGCCGTGACAGCGGCCGCCTCCACGCCGGGATCGACGGCTTGGATCGCACCATCGAGCCCGGCGAGCAAAGGGTTCGGCTCGGACTCGGTGAACCGGTTCACCCCGACTACCACGTCCTCGCCTGACTCGATGCGCCTGCGCCGCGACGCGAGCGACGACACCATCGCCGACTTCAGGTACCCCGACTCGACGGCAGCCACGGCGCCGCCCATACCGAGCACGTGCTCGACCTCGGCCCGGGCCCCGTCCCTGATCTCGGCGACCTTGGCCGCGACAACCCGGGAGCCCTCGAACAGGTCGGCATAGTCGAGCAGGTCCGACTCGTACGCGAGGACCTGCTGCATGCGCAGCGACCACTGCTGGTCCCACGGCCGCGGCAAGCCCAGCGCCTCGTTCCACGCCGGCAACTGCACCGCGCGGGCGCGGGCGTCCCGGGACATCGTGACAGCGAGCATCTCGAGCAGGATGCGATAGACGTTGTTCTCCGGTTGCGCCTCGGTCAGGCCCAGCGAGTTCACCTGGACGCCGTAGCGGAACCGCCGCTGCTTCGGGTCCTGGATCCCGTATCGGGAAAGGGTGATCTCGTCCCACAGCTCGCCGAATGCGCGCAGCTTGCACATTTCCTCGACGAAGCGCACCCCGGCGTTGACGAAGAACGAGATGCGCGCGACGACGTCGGGAAACTGGGCCGCGCTAACCTGGCCGGAGTCTCGCACCGAATCCAGCACCGCGATCGCGGTGCACAGTGCGAATGCCACCTCCTGCACCGGCGTCGCGCCCGCCTCCTGCAGGTGGTAACTGCAGACGTTGATCGGGTTCCACTTGGGGACGTGCACCACCGTGTAGGCAATCATGTCGGTGATCAGCCGCAGCGACGGCCCGGGCGGAAAGACGTACGTGCCGCGGGACAGGTACTCCTTGATGATGTCGTTCTGCGTGGTGCCGGTCAGCTTGGTGACATCCGCGCCCTGCTGCTCGGCGAGCGCCAGGTACAGCGCCAGGAGCCACATCGCCGGAGCGTTGATCGTCATCGACGTGTTCGTCTGCTCGAGCGGGATCCCGTCGAAGAGTGCGCGCAGATCGCCGAGGTGCGCGATGGGCACGCCCACCTTGCCGACCTCGCCCTTCGCGAGCTCGGCGTCGGGGTCGTAGCCGGTCTGCGTGGGCAGGTCGAATGCGACGGAGAGGCCGGTCTGGCCCTTGGCCAGATTCCGCCGATACAGCGCGTTGGACTCCGCCGGCGAAGAATGGCCGGCGTATGTCCGCATCAGCCAGGGTCTGTCGCGCTGATCGTCGTCCGGGTACGGCATGGCGACCTCCTAACGCTCTTCGCGCGAGTGCTCGTCGCCGCTGACTCTATGAACGCACGGCTACCCCGCGGTAACAACTGTGGCCGACTTCGCAGCAGCCTGGCAGGCTGCCGGAGTGACCCGCGAGACGCTCACCTGGGCGGAGTTCGGCAGCTCGTGTCGCGACCTGGCAACCCGGATGCATGCCGACGGCTACCGGCCGGACTTGATCCTGGCCATCGCGCGCGGCGGACTGTTCCCGGCCGGCGGGCTCGGCTATGCCCTGGACGTCAAGAACCTGAATGTGATCAACGTCGAGTTTTATACCGGCGTGGACGAGCGGCTGCCCATGCCGGTGGTGCTGCCACCGGTGCCGCAGCCCGTCGACCTGTCCGGGGCGCGCGTGCTCATCGCCGACGACGTCGCCGACACCGGCGCGACGTTGCGCCTCGTCAAGGACTTCTGCGCACAGCACGTGGCCGAGGTGCGCTGCGCGGTGATCTACGAGAAGCCACGTTCGATCGTCAAGTGTGAGTACGTGTGGCGGCGCACGGATCTGTGGATCGACTTCCCGTGGTCGGCCGAAGATCCCGTTACATGAGCGAGCGCTACGTCTTCCACACCGAGTGGCGGCTGGCTCGGGCGGCGGACGAGGTCTACGCCGCGCTGCGCGACGTGGCGAGCTATCCGCGGTGGTGGCCGCAGGTCCGCAGTGTCCGGCGGCTGAGCGACACCTCAGGTGAGATGCGCTGCCGCAGCCTGCTGCCGTATCACCTGGTGTTCGTGGTCAGCCGCGAGATCGAGGACCCGCGAGCCCGGGTGCTATCGGCCCGCCAGACCGGCGACCTCGACGGGACCAGCCGCTGGGCCGTTCACGACGACGGCACCGCCGTATTCGACGAGGACGTCGTGGTGTGCAAGGCACTGGTCCGCGTCGCAGGCCGGCTCGCCCGACCGGCGCTGCGGTTCAACCATCACGTGATGATGCGCGAGGGCGAGCGTGGTCTGCGCCACTACTTGGAGCGAGGCTGACGCGGTGCCAGGATGACCCTGTGGGTGCGGATCTGCCGACGCTGCTCGTCCTGATGGTCGTCTTGGCCCTGCTCATTGTCGTCATGCGCTGGACGTTCCGGCCGTCTCGTGCGCGCCGGGGCCGCCCGGTCGACGCCGCCGACTCTGCCGACCTCGGCATGCTCGACGTGATCGTCGCCGACGTCCCGCGCGCCGAGGCCATGCGGCTGCGGGCGAAGCTCGGCGAGGCCGGCATCCGCACGTCGATGTCGCGGCGCCGCAACGGGGACATGGACGTGCTGGTGTTCAAGGATGACGCCGAAGCCGCCCGCGCCCTGCTGAGCCACTGACCCCCCGCCCCTTACAGCGAGGGAAGGCTAGTCGAACGTGTCCGACTCGATGCGCACGACGTCGGCGCCGAGGGCGCGCAGTTGTTCCTCGATCCGCACGTAGCCCCGGTCGATGTGCCGGATCTCCGCGACCTCGGTCACGCCGTCTGCGACCAGGCCGGCGATGATCAGCCCGACCCCGGCCCGGATGTCGGTGGCCCGCACCGGAGCGCCGGATAGCCGCTCCCGCCCGCGGACCACGGCGTGGTGGCCGTCGGTGCGCACGTCGGCGCCCATGCGGGCGATCTCGTCGCAGAACATGAACCGGCCCTCGAAGAGGTTCTCGGTGACCATCGCCGTGCCTTCGGCCACCGACAGCATCGCGATCGCCTGCGGCTGCAGGTCGGTGGGCAGCCCCGGGTAGGGCAGTGTCACCACGTCGAAGCTCTTGGGCCGGTCGTGCATGCGCACCCGGAACCCGTCGGGGAGCACCTCGATGTCGGCGCCTGCCCGGGACAGCTTGTCCAGGGAGATCTCCAGGTGTGTGGCGTTGGCGCCACGCACCGTCACGTCGCCGCGCGTCGCCGCTGCCGCGAACGCCCAGGTGCCGGCGACGATCCGATCCGGGACAGCGACGTGCGTGGTCGGCTTCAGTTCGTCCACGCCGACGATCTCCAGCGTCGACGACCCGACCCCGTCGATCTGCGCGCCCATCGCCTGCAGCATGCGGCACAGGTCGACAATCTCCGGCTCGCGCGCCGCGTTGTCGAGGACGGTGGTGCCCTTCGCGAGGACCGCAGCGGTCACGATGTTCTCGGTGGCGCCCACGCTGGGCAGGTCGAGCCAGATCGTCGCTCCGTGCAACTGCGCCGCCTCGGCGACGATGTAGCCGTGCTCGGTGCGGATCTCGGCGCCCATCCGGGTCAGCCCGTCGAAGTGCATGTCGAGTGGACGCGTGCCGATCGCGTCGCCGCCCGGCATCGCCACGCGGGCCCGTCCGATGCGGGCGAGCAGCGGGCCGAGCACCGCGATCGAGCCGCGGATCTTGCGCACCAGCTCGTACGGCGCCTCCCAGCCCGGCTCGTCCGGGACGGTGATCCGCACGCTGTCGACCCGGCCGTCGGACGCCTCGGCGACCTGGCACCCCAGCCGGCCGAGCAGCTCGTGCATCGTCTTCACGTCGCTGATCGCGGGCAGGTTGCCGATCGTGGTCTCGCCGGGCGCCATCAGCGCAGCGGCCATCAGCTTGAGCACGCTGTTTTTGGCGCCGACGACGGCAACATCTCCGGACAGCTGGGCTCCGCCGGTAACTCTTAGGACCTGCACTCTCTCTCCTGGCTCACAGCGCTTGCGCCTACTGGTTCGGTGCACTGCGTTGTCGGCCCCCGCCTAACCCTGCGATGCTCGTGCCCTGGCAGAGCGTATCGTCCACGCATGGCGGTGCATCTGACCCGTATCTACACACGTGTCGGCGACGACGGGACGACCGCACTGGGCGATATGTCCCGGGTCCGAAAGACTGATCCTCGCGTCGAGGCTTATGCCGACTGCGACGAGACGAACGCCGCCGTCGGGCTGGCGCTGTCGCTGGGCGCGATTCCCGGGCCGATCGCGGACGTGCTGCGTCAGGTGCAGAACGATCTGTTCGACCTCGGAGCGGACTTGTCAACGCCAGTCGTTGCGGATCCGAAGCATCCGCCGCTTCGCGTCACCGACGCCTACGTCGAGCGCCTGGAAGCGTGGTGTGACGAATTCAACGCCGAGCTGCCAGAGCTGGCGAGCTTCATACTGCCCGGCGGCACGCCGGCCGCGGCGCTCCTGCATCAGGCGCGGACGATCGCCCGGCGTGCGGAGCGCCGGGCCTGGGCACTGCGGGAGGCCGATCCCGACGGCACCAACCCGATCGCCTTGCGGTACCTGAACCGGCTCTCCGACCTGCTGTTCATCCTTGCCCGCACCGCTAATCCCGAGGGTGACGTGCTCTGGCGCCCGGGGGGCTAACCCCTGGTGACCTCCGCCAGCCGCCGGCGGAGGAAGCGACGCTCAGCGTCGGTGGGCGCGAGCGATAGCGCCTGCTCATACGCTGCTGCCGCCTCCCGGTCGCGGCCCAGGCGCCGCAGCAGGTCCGCCCGGGTGGCCGGCAGCAGGTGATAGTCCCGCAGGCTGCCGGCTGCCTCGAGCGCGTCAATCAGGTCCAGCCCGGCGGCCGGACCGTCGGTCATGGCGACTGCGACCGCCCGGTTCAGCTCCACAACCGGCGATTCGGTGAGCTCGGCCAGCCGCCCATATAGCAACGCGATCTGCGTCCAGTCGGTGTCGGCCGCCGTCAGGGCCGACGCATGGCACGCCGCAATCGCCGCCTGCACCTGGTACGGCCCGGGCTGACCCCGGCGCATTGCCGCATCGAGCAAGGCGATCCCGTCGTCGATCTCGTGGCGATCCCAGCGGGCGCGGTCCTGGTCCTCGAGCGTCACCAGCTCGTCGGCATCATCGACACGCGCGACGCGGCGCGCGTCGTGCAGCAGCATCAGCGCAGTCAGCCCCAGCGCCTCAGGATCGCCGGGCATGAGCTGAACGAGCACCCGCGCCAGCCGAATGGCCTCCGCGCAGAGTCCTTGGCGCACCAGGTCGGCGCCCGCGCTTGCCGCATAGCCCTCGTTGAAGAGCAGGTACAGGACGGCGAGCACTCCGGCGGTTCGTTCCGGCAACAGGTGCACGGGCGGGACCCGGTATGGGATGCCCGCGTTACGGATCTTCTGTTTGGCGCGCAAGAGACGCTTGCCCATCGTGGGCTCGGGGACGAGGAACGCCCGGGCGATCTCCGCGGTGGTGAGCCCGGCGAGAGTGCGCAGCGTGAGGGCCACGCGCGCGTCGAGCGGCAGCGCCGGGTGGCAGCACGTGAAGATCAGCCGAAGCCGATCGTCCGGAATATCGTCGGCTTCGCCGGGCGATCGGAGCGGCTGATCGATCCGCGACATCGCAGCCAGCTCGTTGAGTTTTGCGGCCTCCGTCCGCGCGCGGCGCAGCCGGTCCATGGCCCGGTTTCGCGCCACAGTGGTCAACCAGGCGCCCGGATTGCGCGGGACACCGTCACGTTGCCAGCGGGCCGACGCCTGCACGAAGGCATCCTGCGCACATTCTTCGGCCAGGTCCCAGTCGCCTGTCGTCCCGATCAGCGTGGCGACGAGGCGGCCCCATTCCCGGCGGTAGGCATCCGCGACCGCCGATTCGATGTCGGTCGTCACTGTGCCCAGAGCGGCCGTACCTCGACCGAGCCGTGTGCGGCGAGCGGGTGCGTCGACACGAGCGCGATCGCCTCGTCCCGATCGGCACATTCGATCAGGACGTAGCCGGCGATCTGCTCCTTCGTCTCGGCGAACGGTCCATCCGTGACCAGCACGTCGCCGTCACGCACACGCAGCGTCGTCGCGTCGCTGACCGGTCGCAGCCGGTTGGCCTCCACGAGCACGCCCCGATGAGTCATCGCCGCGTCCCAGGACTGCGCCGCCCGGTCGAGGGCGGCGCTGTCCTCGGTGCTCAGTTCGGCGGATTCGTCGGCGCAGACCAGGAGCAGGTACTTCACGGCTGCCATTTTTACCGGTCGGAGCCGCCGAAGGGCAGCAGGGCCCGGACACGAGCCGCGCGGCGGGCCCGCCGTTCGAGGCGGGCCAGCCGCTGCTGCTCATCCTGGCGCTGTTCGCGAATCTGCTGGGCGGCGACGCTGTACACGAGTTCAGGGTAGATGTCGCTCTTGAAGTACATGACGTTCTCCTTCGTCGCTGGATATCGATCGCCCTAACGACGAACGGGAATGCCACAGAAGGACAGCCCGCCTCAGCCGGCCGTCCATAGCACCGCAGATGGAGCGGCGGCGGTGAGCGTGGTGCTGCCCTGCCAGGTCAGGAACGACGTCTCCGGTAGGTAATCGCTGTCCAGGAAGAACCCTCGGGTGACGCCGGTGACGTGCACGGCGTAGCCCGGGTCAGGCGAGCCGTTCACCACCCGGTAGACGAGCACCTGGGCGACGTCGACGCTGGTCGTGCCGGGCGGCAACTCCACGGTCATGGCGGCCGGATCGTCGCGCTGGATCGACCAGTCGGTGGCCCCGCCGGTGCCGAGGTGATCCGATCGGTAGATCGTCGTACCGTTCTTGAGCTTGATACCGACCGACACGCCGACCCAGTTCGGCCCGGGATTGCCCGGCGGCACCGTGTCCTTCTTGACCGCGACGTAGAGGTAGTCACGCTGATCGCTGACCTCGGGGGTAGCCGGATCGGGCGTCGCCTCGATCTTGCCTTCTCGCTTCATCTCGGCGGCCATCACCTGATACGTCCAGGGATTGGTGTCCATGACGTGCTCACGCGGCTGTCCGGCCGGCAGATTCTCCTGCGCTGACAGGAAGAATCGCATCGGGTCGTTCACCGAGTCGCACACGTTGTTGTTGGTCGTACACGTGTCGAGCACCGCATGATCGTTCTCGTAGGAGCCGTGGAACTGCGTTGTGGTGTGGTTGGGTGCCTGGAACGTGTCGCTACCCGGCACCCGGTTGCCGTTCTGATCGGTCTCGACGCGATAGATCCATTCGATGTCGGTGCTGCGTCCCCACCGTGCCATGAGCTGTGGCGTGTTGGTGCCGCCGTCCTCGTTGCTCCAGATGATCGAGTACTGCAGGTCCGTATCTCCCGGCGTTGCGGCCGGCGTCGCCTCATGCCAAGCGACAAGCGGCGTCTCGGAGCAGGAGTTGTCGAACGGCCCGCCGAAGTCGGCAAGATTGCGGCCGTACAGCACGGGTGTATACCGCGCGGTGAGGTAGCCGGGGTCGCCGGGCGCGTAGTCCGTGAACCGGAAACTCGACAGCAGGGCTTCCTGTGCGGCCGCCGGCGTGCGATCCGTCGCGAAATGCAGGCGCAGCTGGTGCGGCCCACGGCCGAGCGTGCCGAGGACGAGGTGCCGGGTGATCGGCGCTGCGAACGGGATCACCAGGTCGGTGGCATATGCGCCGTCCGCATAGAGCGACACGACCGCGGACTCGTCGCCGTTCACCGACCAGTCCACTCCGGGAGCGGCTGCCGTGAGGTCGAGTTCCACCTCGCCGGCACGGTGGACGACGAACGGAACGACCGCGTCGTGGCCGCCCCGATGCAGGACGACGGGTGGCCTGTGCGCGTCCCCGCGTTCGGGCGAAAAGCTATGTATCAGGCAACTAGGTCGTAAATTGAGATTACGAACGAATGACTCCGGACTGGCGCAACGTGGGCGACCCGGTTGGCACGCGCGTTGGCTAGGACGCCAGCAGCACGATGATCACTATGCAGGCCGCAATCAGCAGCGCAACGAGAGCGAGCGTCAAGGTCGGTGATCGACGTCGACGGGGATACGGCGAAGGCTGCGGCTCCGGCGGCTCCTGCGGCGCATACTGCGGCGGACTTGGGCGCGCAGCGGGTGGCGCGGGCGGCTCCGCGGGTGACTCGTCATCCGGTCTGCCAGACGGGCCCGACCACGTCATCTCAGCCCCCTAGTCACGCCGTGGCGACGTCGGCTACGACCGGGGCGCGGAGGACTCGAGCCACGACACGAACCCGGTGAACGCACCGTCGGCGAGCGCCAGGGTGATGTCGCCGTGCGGATCGCGGCACTGGACGATGACCGCGCTGGTCGGGAGTGAGCGCAGTTCGGCCTCGGTCGGCTCGCGGCGGCTGATCACCTGGAGTTGGCCGCGACGCAGCACGCGCGTGGGGCGAGGGCCCAAATCGATCGCGCGGTACCAGCGGAACTCTTCCCCGTCATAGCGTGCAACGCCGTACAGCCAGCGATGCCCACGGCGTACCGCCAGCGGGATCGCGCCTGCGCTGCGCAGCATGTGCCGCTGCCGCGCGATGATCAGCACCAGCACCACGATGATGGCGATCAGCGCCACGATCGCGACTGCGTCGACGATCCGCACGCTGATCTCCTCGGCTCCGGGTCAGGCCGTACGCGCTTCGGACGGGATGTCGCGCCCCGACTCGGACGTCGCGCGCAGCCGGGCGAGTGCGCGCTCGCGCGCCGCCTCCGCTTCGGGGCCCTGCTGGGACTCGGCCCTGGTGAGGGCCGCTCGGGCCCGGCCAACGTCGATCTCGTCGGCCATCTCCGCCATCTCAGCGAGGATCGACACGCCGTCGGCACGGACGGACAGGAACCCGCCGTGCACGGCTACCCGCAGCTCCGGACCGTCCACGCGGACAATGCGCACCACCCAGCCCGGCGCGAGCTCGCCGAGCAACAGCGAGTGGCCGGGCAGGATGCCGAGCTCGCCCTCGGTGGTGCGGGCGAAGACAGCCTCGGCCTCGCCGGACCACAGCGCCCGCTCCACCGCAACAAGCTCAACATGCATGCTCATATAACTATCCCGCCTGCGCGATGAGCGCTTGCGCGAAGAGCCGCCTCGCCGCGCCGCAGGCGCCGCGCACCGCGAGGTGCGCCTGCGAGGCGTGAAGTATCGGCGCGAGCACTCATCGCCTTACTCGCCTCGGAGCTCGCGCGCCTTGCGCTCGAGATCGTCGATGCCGCCACACATGAAGAACGCCTGCTCCGGGTAGTCGTC
>JBPYES010000210.1:0-23017 GCA_051984825.1 Jatrophihabitantaceae bacterium | reverse complement strand
TGGTCCCGATGTCGATCTTCCGGATTAAGGGCCTCGCCGCCGCCGATGCCACCCAGGTGATCGCGTGGGCCGGGTTCTACTCGATGTTCTTCTTCGTCACTCTGTATATGCAGAACGTCCTGGGCTACTCCCAGCTGCGGACCGGGATCTTGTATCTGCCGGTGACCGTCGGCATCGGGTTCGGCTCGACCGTGGCGACGAAGATGTTCGTCAGGACCGGTACTCGTCCGATCATCGTCTCCGGTGCGCTGCTCGCTGCCGGTGGCATCTTGTGGCTCTCCCGCATCCCGGTGGATGGCACCTATCTCGGCAACCTGCTCGCCCCGCTGGTGGTCATGGGGACCGGGCTGGGGCTGCTGTATGCCGGTGTGCAAACGGCCGCGAACGCGGGCGTGCCGGAGGATCAGGCCGGATTGGCCGCGGCCCTGATCACCACGTCTTTCCAGCTCGGGTCAGCGCTCGGCCTGGCAGTGTTCAGCGGGATCGCGACCAGCCGTACGAGCCACCTGCTGGCCGCCCACACCCCGTCCCCGGAGGCGCTCACCGCCGGGTTCCAGCGGGCACTGCTCGTCAGCGCCCTCTGCCTCCTGGCAGCCGGAGCCATCGGGCTGCGTGCGTCCAACACCCGCGGCGAACCCGCCACCACTCCAGGACGCCAACAAAACCTGGAACCCGCCTACGACCCCGCATAACACAAGCAACGAAATCGCCGGATGTGCGGCGCTGACGGGCGACCCCAACGGCGCCGCACACCATTTCGCGCCGGACTCTGCGTCACGAAACGAATTGCTGGCCGCCGTCGATGTCGTATGTCGCACCGGTGAGGGCCGTGTTGGTCATGATGTGCACGGCAAGGGCTGCGACGTCGGCTGGTCCGACCACGCGCCCGATCGGGAGCATCGCGCGCAGCTCCTCGCGCCGAGCATCGAGCCCGTCGCCGAGCAGCGAGGCCGACAACGGTGTGTCGACGAAGCCGGCCGCGATGAGGTTGACGCGAATCGGCGCGAGTTGGAGCGCTAGGGCTGCCGCGAACGGAGGAAGCACGGCGGTGGCCGCGGAGGCGATTCCGATCTCGCGACTGATCCGCCGGCCGCCGGTGCCACCCATGAGCAGCAGCGTGCCGCCGGGCCGCAACCGCCCGGCGATGTTGCGCGCGACTTCGAGCCCCAGCACGACGTGGTCAGTGAGCGCCTCGCGCACCTCATCCGAACTCATCTCGAGCATCGGTCCGTAGTGCGGGCCGCCGGCCGTGACCAGGACATGATCGATCGGATCGGGCAGGCCGTCGAAGAATTGCTTCAGTGCTGCCGGATCGAAGGCGTCGAATGCGGCGCTGCTCCGTGCGTCGACGTCGAGTGCGGCCTGCTTGAGCCGTTCGGGATCCCGGCCCGTGAGAACGACATCGGCGCCCTCGCGACGGGCGCGGCGCGCAGTTTCCAGTCCGATCCCTGCGCTGCCGCCGACGAGGACGACGGTCTGGCCGAGCAGTTCTGGTTCGTGCTGGGTGGCTTGCGCGGTGGGTGCGGTGGTCATGATTCCTCCTAGGTTTCCGTCAGTGGCTCATCGAGAACTCGGCGACCGCGCGACCCAGGTCGAGTTCCACGCCATCGGGTGTCTGGAATCCTCGATCGAACAGGTAGCGGACTCTGGCTGCGCTCTCCGGTCGCGCGGCCGTCCGGAAGAAGGCAGCGAGTCCGGGGCCGAACTCGTCGTCGGGGGGCAGCGACGCGACGTCGAGCAGCGCCTTCGTACCGGCAACCGCCGTCTTGTCGAATCCGGCGATCCGTGTCGCGAACGCATCGACGAACGTGGCTAGGTCGCCATCGGGCAGGACGCGATTGACGTAGCCGTACTGCGCGGCCAGGACTGCAGGGAAGTCGTCCGCGCCGAACAGGATCTCGGCAGCACGGCCGCGGCCGACGAGGCGCGCAAGCCGGGCCATAGGGCCACCACCGGGGACCGAGCCGAGCCCGACCTCGGGCTGTCCGAGGATCGCCCGGTCTCCGGCGAATCGGATGTCGGTGGCGAGCACGAACTCGCTGCCTGCGCCGCGAACCCGGCCACGTATCGACGAGATCGTCACGGCCGGGACCTTGCTCAACCGCACGAAGTTGTCCAGGTACGGGTGCAGGCCGGTGGGCCCCGGCGTCATCGCGGCCACGCGCTGCTTGTCGGCGTGCGCGTCCCAGTGGGCCATGAAGTAGTCGGCGTTGGCGCTGTCGAACACGACGACGGTCAGCGCGGGGTCTTGTTCGATGCGCGCGACCAGATCTGCGAGTTCGTCGATCGAATCGGCGTCGAGAAGGTTCACCGGACCGTTCTCGAACGTGACCGTCCAGTAGGACGGCGACTTCTCCACCACGGAAAACTGCGGCTTGCTCATGGGATGCCTTCCTTCGTTGGTGACGGGCGTCAGATCGCAGCGCCACGATCCACACGATCCCTCGCGCTCGAAGCCGTTCGCGCCCGTAGGACACGCAGGTGACGTGGGGCCGGCGCGGGCGGTCAGCTCGGCATACGGGCGACGACTGGGTCGCTGGGATGCCGCGTGAGCGGCACCGTGTCGGCAGCCAGCCAGCCGGTGATCGGCAGCGACGCCAGAATCTCGCGCAACTCGTCGGAATCACGCACCTGCGAGTGTCCCAATGCGCGGCGCTCGCCCGGCAAACGCCACAATCGCAGCAGCCGGCCTTGGTCGGCCAACTCGCGCGTGCGCTTGCCCTCCCGCTCGTACACGTCGTCCACCACCTCGGGTGGGGTCCCCGGCGGCAGCGTAACGGTAAGGACGGTCAGGAACTCCGCGCCGACCGGCCCGAGGTGTATCTCGCCCGGAGCCGGATCGTGCGGGTGTGCGGCGAGCGACGTCACCTCGTCGGTGCGCCACACCCGAAGCGGCATCGAGGTCAGCACTTGCTCGAGTTCGGCATCACCGTCGGCGGCGAACAGCCCGAGGCTGCGCCACTCGCCCGGTTGCAGCGGCGGGCGCCACAGGCGAAGCAGGTGGCCTTGCTCGGCGAGTTCGTGTGCGCGTTCTGCTTCGCGGGCGCGCATGTCGCCGACCGCCGCATCGGATGTGCCGTCCGGCACCTGCGTAGTCATGGTGACCAGGTATTCCATCGTCCCGCCCTCCCTTGTCCGACTCGCTGGTGGATTCACACTCCAGCCGCCGGGTCGTGGTCGCGCCAGTCGTACACCCTGGCTCTCACCGTGGACACGGCCTTGACCGGCGTCCCAAACTGACCGTGCCATGACTGACACCGACCCCGTTCCCAGGCTGCGCGGTCGCAAGCACGAACGCGACACGCTGGACGGACTGCTCGCCGACGTCCGTCGAGGCCGCAGCCGGGTGTTGGTGCTCTCGGGCGAGGCAGGGGTCGGCAAGACGTCGTTGCTGGACTACGTGTGCTTGCGCGCGAGCGCCTGTCGCGTCACGCGGTGGGTGGGCGTCGAGTCGGAGATGGAGCTCGCGTTTGCTGCGCTGCGGCAACTTTGTGAGCCGTTCCTCGATCGACTCGATGGGCTGGCCGAGCCGCAACGCAATGCGCTGGCGACCGCGCTCGGCATGAAATCGGGGACTCCCGCAGATCGTTTCCTCGTCGGCCTAGCGGTGCTGAACCTGCTGGCCGAACGGGCCGAGCACGAGCCGGTGCTCTGGGTGGTTGACGACGCGCAGTGGCTGGACCGGATTTCGGCCCAGGTGCTTGCCTTCGTCGCGCGCCGGCTGCTGGCTGAACGCATCGGGATCGTCTTCGCCGTCCGGGACTTCGCGGTGGCCAGCGACCTCGGCGGGCTGCCGGAGCTCCCGGTTGACGGCGTGGACGACGCGGCCGCTCGCGACATCCTGGCGTCGCTGGTTACCGGGCCGAGCGATCCGCAGGTGCGGGATCGGATCATTGCCGAGGCGCACGGGAATCCGTTGGCGCTACTGGAGCTGCCGCAGACGTGGATGGCCGCCGAGTGGACCGGCTATGGCCGGCCCGGCGTGCCGCTGACCAGCCGTATCGAGCAGTGCTTCATCGACCGTCTGGTCCCCCTCGAGATCCCGGTCCGTCGCTTCCTGCTCGTGGCCGCTGCGGAGCCGGTGGGCGACACCGCACTGCTGTGGCGCGCGCTGGATCGCCTGGGGGTGCATCGCGACGCGGCGGTGGCGGCCGAGGCGACCGGGCTGGTCGACGTGGGGACGCAGTTACGGTTCCGGCATCCGATGGTGCGCTCGGCTGCGTACCGGTCGATGCCCCCGGACGAACGTCTCGCTGCGCATCGCGCCCTGGCCGAGGTGACCGACCCGGACGCCGATCCTGACAGGCGCGCATGGCACCTGGCACGCGCCACCGTCGGTCCGGACGAGCAGGTCGCCGCTGAGCTGGAGGCCGCGGCCGTACGCGCGCGGTCGCGGGGTGGTCTCGTTGCTGCTGGGGCCTTCCTCGAGCAGGCCGCGGCGCTGACGCCCGACCCAGAACGTCACGCCGATCGCGCGCTGGCCGCGGCCTGGGCCAAGTGCGACGCCGGTTTCCTCGATGCCGCGTTGGCACTTCTGGGCGCGGTCGACTCGGGGCCGCCCGACCCGCTACGAACCGCCCAGGCCGAGCATCTGCGCGGGCAGATCGCCTTCGACCAGGCCCGCGGTGCGGCCGCTGCGCAGTTCCTGCTCAGCGCCGCCAGGCAACTCGAGCCGCTCGATCTGGTCCTGGCCCGGGACACGCATCTCGAAGCACTGTCCGCCGCGACGTGGGCCAGCGATCCGCGGGCTCCGGCCATGCTGCTCGCCGCGGCGCGCGCAGCTCGCGCGGCTCCGCCGGCTCCCGAACCGCCGCGTGCGACCGACCTGCTGCTCGACGGGCTTGCCCTGCGGCTCACGGACGGGTACGCGGCTGCGGCGCCCGCGCTCGGCCGGGCGCTGGAGGCAGCACGGACGACGGTTGTCGGCGCCGGCGATGTCGGGCGACTGCTCTGGATGGTCGGCAATCGCGTCAGCGGGATCCTCGCCGCCGAGGTGTGGGACTTCGATGCGGGACGCGCGCTCGGGAAACGCCAGGTGCAGCTGGCCCGCGAGGCCGGGGCATTGGTGCAGCTGCAGTTCGCGGCGAACTTCCTCGCCAACTACGAAATTCTCGCCGGACGGCTGGATGAAGCCACGTTGCTTGTCGAGGAGGACCGGCTCGTAGCGGAAGCCACCCGCCACCCCACGGTCGGTTACACCGCGATGTTGCTCGCGGCGTTCCGCGGCGAGGAGGCGTCCGCGCGCGAGCTCATCGCTGCGCAGACAGGCGATGAGGCGCGGCGCGAGCGCGGCCGGATCGTCAGCTTCGCCTCCTACGCGACCGCCGTCCTGGAGAACGGGTTGGCCCGTTACGAGGCGGCCTGTGCAGCCGCACGCGAGGTGTTCGACTACGACGTGCTCGGCTACCGCACCCTCGTCGTCGGTGAACTGGCCGAGGCCGCATTGCGGACGGGCGACCTGCACCGGGTCTCGGAGGCGGCCGACTGGCTGGCGGAACGAGCGCGCGTGACCCGCACGTCGTGGGCCCGGGGCATGCACGCACGGGTGAGGGCAATGCTTGGTCATGGTGATGAGGCGGACGCGCTCTACCGCGCCTCGATCGATCATCTGACCGCGACGAGCCTGCGAGCCGAACTCGCCAGGTCGCATCTTCTCTACGGCGAGTGGCTCAGGCGCGAAGGCCGGCGTATCGACGCCCGGGCGCAATTGCACACCGCCCACGAGATGCTCACCGAGATGGGCATGGCCGGCTTCGCCGAGCGGGCGCGGCGCGAACTGACCGCCACCGGCGCGACCGCGCGAAAGCGTTCCGTGGAGACGTCGTACGAGCTGACCGCCCAGGAAAGCCAGATCGCCCGGCTCGCGCGCGACGGGTTCTCGAACCCGGAAATCGGGACCCGGCTGTTCCTCAGCCCGCGAACGGTCGAATGGCACATGCGCCGCGTCTTCACCAAGCTGGGCATCAGTTCGCGACGCCAGCTTCGGGAGCTGAAGCTGTCCCCAGCGCTGGCTGCGGCCGCCGCGAGCTAGTCCGCGGCCCGGGTGTGGGCCGGGGTGTTGTGACCGCCAGGGCGTTCTACTGGCGCGATCACCTTGTAGCCGCGGCATCTTCGACATGCGCCAGATAACTGGCGCGGAATCGAGAAGGAGTAAGTGTTATGAACGTCAATCTTGAGGTCGTCAGCATCCCGGTGTCCGACGTCGACAAGGCCCTGGAGTTCTACCACGACCGCCTCGGCTGGCGGATCGACGCCGACATCAAAGGCGCCGGGTTCCGCATCGTCCAGATCACACCGACCGGCAACGGCCACACCTCGATCGCCTTCGGGGCTGGTATTCCAATGGCCACGCCAGGCTCGATGCGCCACCTGGAACTCGTGACGTCCGACATCGTCGCCACTCGCCAAGAGCTGGTCGATCGCGGGGTCGAGATCACCGAGGTCTATCACGGGGCGGGCAGCCCGTTCTGGCCCGACGCGCGCATCCCGGGCCCGGACCCCGAGCACGCCAGCTACAACTCCTACGCCTCCTTCGAGGACCCGGACGGTAACGGCTGGACCCTCCAGGAGGTCACGAGCCGGCGCCCGGGCCGTGAGCCTGTGGAGTAAGAGGCGCCCGGGCCGCCTCCACCTGGGACCGCCGCCCGGCAGATCAAGCGACGGACTGTCCACAGTGGACAGTCCGTCGGTTTCGTTGGGCCTTGCTGAGGTGCGCCGCGCGGGGTTCACAGCTTGCTCATTGCGCGACCCTGTCTACTATTCCGGCCGTAGTAGATGGGGGAGCTATGCGAGCGTCAGTCAAGGTATCTACGTATTGGCCGGAACCGCTCGCCGTCAAGGTCCCGCAGATCGCGCTGCTGTTCTGGGTGATCAAGGTGCTGACCACCGCGATGGGCGAGGCGGCATCCGACTACCTGGTATCCGTGAACCTCGCGCTGGCCGGGCTCGTCGGGGCGGCCGGATTCGGAGCGGCGATGTGGTGGCAGTTCCGGACGCGCCGCTATGCCGCTTGGACGTACTGGTTCGCGGTGTCGATGGTCGCCGTATTCGGGACGATGGCCGCCGATGGGCTGCACGTCGAGCTGGGCCTGCCCTACGCCGTCACGACCATCGGCTACGCGACCCTACTCGCCGTGGTTTTCGTACTGTGGTGGCGCAGCGAAGGCACCCTGTCGATCCACAGCATCACAACCCGCCGCCGCGAGACCTACTACTGGCTGACCGTGCTCGTCACGTTTGCGCTTGGTACCGCGGTGGGCGACCTGACTGCGACGACCTTCAAGCTCGGCTACTTCGCGTCCGGCGTGCTGTTCGCCGGGATCATTATGATTCCGGCGATAGGCTGGTGGCGGCTGGGCTTCAACCCTGTCTTCGCGTTCTGGTTCGCCTACGTGATCACGCGTCCGCTCGGTGCTTCCTTCGCCGACTGGTTCGCCAAGCCGCACTGGGTGGGCCACGGACTAGGCATTGGCGGCGGCCCGGTCACCGTGGTCACCGGCCTCGCCATCACCGGCCTGGTCGCTTACGCGGCGGCGCAGGACCGGCGCCGCCCGGGCGCGCACACCAAGCCGGCGGTCACCCCCGGCCGGCACCAGCGACGTGCCTGGACACCCGGCGCCCCCGCAGGGGCCACCGCTGACGACTGATCACCGCCGGGTTCGGGGCCGGCTGCCCGGCCGTCGCGCCAAAACGCGATGGCCTCGATCCTTCTCGCCGAAGGGTCGAGGCCATCGCTTTGCCAGGTCAGTCGCTTAGCCGTTGATGAAGATGTAGTCGGCCTGGTAGGGCACGCTGACCGTCGGTGTGGCCTGCGGGTCGCAGGTTCCGGTCGGGGCGACGCCGCCGACGGTGTTGAGGCGAAGCACCTCGACGGCGTGCGCGAGCAGGCCGGTCGAGGCACCGATCTGGGTGGCGTCGAGGTTCAGTTCGGCGATGTTGCCTGCACCGTTAGCGTTCCTGGTGACCACCTTGCCGGAAACCGCACTGCCGTCGGGAGCTTGCCACTGCGGGGGACCGGCGTCCGGCTGCACGAACGTGTGGTGGATGCCACCGGTCAGGTGTGCTTCGACGTTGTGCTGGGTGAACGCGAACGAGCCGTCCGTCTGCACCGTGCACGCGTAGATCTGGCTGCCCACGATCACCGACTCCTGCACCGCGGCTACGCCGCTGGTGGCCACGGTGTGGTTGAGCAGGTGCAGCTGGGCGCGAACCGCGCCCTGCGGGAAACCGGCAGTTCGCAGGTCGCTGTAGAAGCCACCGGGGTTCGACTGCAGCGCGGCAAGCACAGTCGGGTCCGTGACCGTGACGCTGCCTGATGCGAAGCCACCCGACGGGCGCGGCTTCGTGAACAACGGCACCACGACCGGGCCGTCCACACCACTGGCACCGGATCGTATGGCTGCCTCGGTCGGCGCACCGATACCGCGCCACGACACCGAATAGCTGAGCGTGTTGCCCTGAATCCCGATCAGCTCCAGGGCCTGGCCGCCCGCAGCGCCACCGGACACCTCGTTACGGCCTTCCATGCTCGCGACCAGCGTGGCCGGTGCTCCGGCCGAGTTGCCCGGCACCGTGATGCCGGTCGGCGATACGTCGGCGCTGGCTGCCGCCATCGCAAGCGTCGCAGACGCAGCCGCGCCGGCCAGTACGGCGCCGACACCCCACGCAAGTCGGCCTTTCATGCTGCTAACCATGTGTATTCGTCCTTCCGAGTCTCGGGCCGACGCTCTACTGATCGGCCTCACCCCTGCTACGCCGGGGACGTCCGGTCCGGTTCCGCAGCTAGGTGAGTGGAAAGGCTCACATCCGTCGCAGTGAGCCAAATGCCGATGGGCAACGTGTGTGCTACGGAGCCCCGGCAGAATCCGGCCCGACTCGAGCGACAGCCTGATTGAGCCGTCGTAGTCGGCAACGTGGTATTCGTACGTGAATCCGGCGTCCTATGCCTGGACCATTGGGCGTTGACTAAATCGGCAGGTATGCCGCCTACACCGTACGATCTCCGCCTATTCGAAGCAGCGCGACTCTGGGATGAGTCAGACGGAGTTGGATAAGCGGTGCCGTTTGTGGGCCGCAGCCTTGGCATTAGTGTCGGGCGGCCCTACCCTTTGGCAACGGCATTGCCTCGAGCAGCCGTTAGGGGGCGTCATGAGAATCGTTCGATTGCTGCTTGTCGTCGCACTGGGTATTGCTACCGCCCTCCTTATGGCGACACCCGCAGGCGCTACGCCTGGGAAAAGTCCACAGTGGACTTTGGTGCTTGTCGGGACGTGCGACGGCGTGCCGGCAACCCTCATCGACCCGCCCGGCCCTGGGCCAACCGCGTTCAGCACGCTCACCGGGAAGATGGGCGTCGGGCGGTTGTTCGAGGCCGTCAACACGCGGACCGGCGAGACGTTCGTCTTCGGCTCGTACGGCACCGCTCTCGAGCACGCGAACCAACCGATCGTGACGTGCGATTTCCCGGTACCGCCTGAATCGTCACCGGATGGCACCGCTGACTGGCTGTTCCAGGTCACCGGGTTCTTCCACTCCTGACATTCGCGAAACGCTGATCGGCGGCGGCCGGGGGTCAGGGCGCAACTGTGGAGAGTTTGCCTCGGTATGCGCGGCCAACTCTCCACAATCGCGCTTTAGAGCGTTACACGTCCCGGTAGGTCAGTTTCACCAACTGGGCCTTCTCCAGGGTGGGCACCGACAACGGCGTGTTGGATGCGTTCACCAGGGTGATCGGCGTGCCGGTGAACCCGTCGAGCAACGTCCCGTTGCGCTCGCCGGCCACAGCCGTGTCGAAGTAGCAGGTGCCGTAGTCGGGCAGCGTGGTCGGGCTGCCGCCCACCGACGGCGTCTCGACGATCCACTCCGCGCAATTGCCGTGCAGGGTGGTGCCGTTCGGCGCAGTGATGTTGAACGACGTGTGCTGATCGGTGTTGTCGTTCGTCAGGTAGATGGTCGCGCTGGTGTTGTTGCTGTTCGCGCAGATCAGGCAGTACATCGTGTCCCCGGGCGAGACCGGGAAGTTCGAGATCGCGATTTCGTAGTCCGGGTACCACTCCCACCACGCGTACACGGACTTTGTGCCGTTGATCAAAGAGGATTCCGTGCCGGCCTGCAGCACGTCCGGTGAGCCGTCGCCGTCGATGCCAACCCACGCGGACGAGTAGTAGGACGAGTTGCCACCGTGCGGGTCGTCCGGATCGGGAACCGTCCACTCGCCCTCGACCCAGCCGATGGTCGTGCCGGCGGTGTTGAACACGACGCTGCCGGACCAGTTAGTGGATGTGGCGTTGTCGTGGCCCTGCTCGCGCCGCCGCGGGCCGTGCACTTTGCCTACGTTGCGCACGAACTGCGGCTCGATGCGCTGGCCCCGCCCTGCGACCCGGCGTGCCCACTGCTCGGCTAGTTCGGGATGTGTCTTCGCATCGGGACGGGCCGGGAACCCGTACACCAGCAGCTCCCGCTCGTCCGCCTGGTGCGGGTCGAATCCCTCCGGCGGCGCCGTGAACAGCCGCACGCCCAATTCGGCCGCCGAAACCGGCTGCGCCTTGACCTGCATCGTCCCAGTCATAGGACATCAACTCCTGCGACGGCGCCGCGGCACCTGAGCGAGCCACGTCTAAGACGCCGCCATACCGGGAAGGGACGCGCCAACGTTGCCGCTGATACTCCCCGAACGGGCACACGTGGTTTCGCCGAGTGAGCAGTAGATTTTGCGAGCGGGTCTCCGCGCGCTCAATCGTCGGCGTTGTCGACTAATTCCAGGATCTCGACAAACTCGATCGTCGGTTCGGCTCCGTAGAGCTTTGTCACGCGGTCGCGCAGCTCGTCGGTGAAGAACGCACGGGCCGCGTCTTCGGATCGCCACAGATAGAAGTTCGTTGCGCGACCGGCGGAGTGGTCATAGGTGAATGCTTTCGCCCGAAGGCCCGGCATCCCTTCGAAGGTGCTCCGCGCCGCGGCTGCAACCTTGGCGGCATGCTCCCGATCCGGTCCGCCGTCTTCCGGAAAGCTGACGAAGACTCCCAGCATCACGCACCGTCCCCCGGTATCGCTAGTGCTTCCTGCTGTGACGCTACCAGCGCCGGCAGCACCAGCTGCCCGCACGATGGCGCACGGATCGAGCCGGGCACTTGGCCGAACATGCTTGCGGAACCGACCGGACTAGCATCGCACGGTGGCGATGATCGATACGAAACTGCAGATCCCGGACCATCTCAAGCCCGCCGACGGGCGTTTCGGATGTGGGCCGTCCAAGGTGCGGCCGGAGGCGCTTGCGCGTCTCGGCGCGCGTAACGACCTGATGGGCACATCGCACCGTCAAGCGCCGGTACGTGCCGTGGTCAAACGGGTCCGCGACGGCTTGCGTGAGCTCTTCGCGCTGCCCGACGGCTATGAAGTGGTGCTCGGCAACGGCGGGTCGACGGCGTTCTGGGATGCAGCGGCCTGCGGGCTCATCCGCCGGCGGGCGCTCCATCTCGTGTACGGCGAGTTCACCCAGAAGTTTGCGACTGTTACCGATCGTGCGCCGTTCCTCGACGCCCCGCTGGTCGTGTCGGCGGATCCGGGTGATGCGCCCGAACCGATTGGAGATCCGAGTGTCGACGTGATCGCCTGGGCCCACAACGAGACGTCGACAGGCGTGATGGTCGATGTGCGGCGGCCGGCGGGTTCGGAGAACGCCCTGGTGCTTGTCGATGCGACCTCGGGTGCCGGCGGGCTGCCGGTCGATGTCGCCCACGCCGGCGTCTACTACTTCGCGCCGCAGAAGGCGTTCGGCTCCGACGGTGGGCTGTGGCTGGCGCTCGTCAGCCCCGCGGCGATCGAGCGCATCGTCGAACTCGACAACGCGGCTGACCGCTGGACGCCGGCCTTCTTGTCGCTGGCGACCGCGCTCGGGAACTCCCGACAAGACCAGACATACAACACGCCTGCATTGGCGACGCTGTTGCTGCTCGCCGACCAGATCGATTGGATGCTGGCCGGAGGCGGCCTCGACTTCTGCGTTGCGCGGACGCGGGCTTCCTCCGATCATCTGTACCGCTGGGCGGAAGCATCGCAATTCGCGGCACCTTTCGTCGCCGACCCGGCCAAACGCTCGCTGGTTGTAGGGACGATCGATTTCTCCCCGGAGCTGGACGCGGCAGCTGTTGCTAAGACGCTTCGTGCCAATGGAATCGTCGATGTCGAGCCATACCGGAAGCTGGGCCGAAATCAGTTGCGCATAGGCATGTTTCCGGCGGTCGAGCCGGCCGATGTCGAGGCCCTGACCGCGTGCGTCGACTGGGTAGTGGGGAACACGGCATGAAGGTTCTCGTCGCGGAGAACATCGGAGAGTCCGGTATCGAGCTACTCCGCGGAGCGGGTCTCGACGTGGAGGTGGGCGCCCGATGGGACCGAGCCGATCTCGAGGGTCGGATCGCTGAGTTCGACGGCATCCTGATCCGCTCCGCAACTCAGGTCGATGCCGACCTGCTCGCGAAGGCGGATCGCCTGCGCGTCGTCGCACGTGCAGGTGTCGGCGTCGACAACGTCGACGTCGAGGCTGCGACCCGTCGGGGCGTCGTGGTCGCGAACGCTCCGCAATCCAACGTGATCACGGCAGCAGAGCACACGATGGCGCTGCTGTTGGCGTTAGCCCGCAATGTTCCGCAGGCGCACGCCTCTCTGGTCGGCGGGGCCTGGGACCGTGCAAGCTTCAGCGGCGTCGAGCTTCACGAGAAAGTGCTCGGCATCATCGGCTTCGGCCGGATCGGCCAGCTCGTGGCTCATCGTGCCCGCGGCTTCGGCATGCGGGTCATCGCCTTCGACGCTTATCTCGCTGGGGAGCGTTTCCACGAACTCGGCGTAGAGCGTGCGACGAATCCCGAACAGGTCTACGCCGTCGCGGACTTCATCACAGTGCATCTGCCGAAGACCACCGAAACTGAGGGCTGGCTCAACGCTGCGGCGTTCGCGAAGATGAAGGACGGCGTGCGGATTCTCAATGTGGCGCGCGGTCCACTGGTGGTGGACGCCGACCTGCAAGCGGCTCTGGACTCAGGCAAGGTCGCGGGCGCCGCGCTTGATGTGTTCAGTACCGAACCTGTTACCGATCACCCGCTTTTCGGCTACTCGAATGTGATCGTCACGCCACACCTCGGGGCATCGACGGTTGAAGCAACCGACCGCGCCGGTTACCAGGCCGCGGAACAGGTGATCGCCGCGCTCTCCGGCGGGGCGGTGACGAGCGCTGTGAACCTGCCCTCGATCGCGGCGGACGATCTCGAAGTTGTCCGGCCATTTATCGAGTTGTGCGCGAGCCTCGGCCGTGTCGCCGCAGCTTTGGCGCCCACCTCCATCGACGCGGTCGATGTCGAATTCCGCGGGCGCATCGCTGAGCACGACAGCAGGCTGCTGACGATCCAGGTCGTGAAGGGCCTGCTCGGCGGGCACACCGAGCAAGCCGTGAACGACGTCAACGCCTTCACCCTCGCGCAGGAGCGCGGCATCGTCATCGCCGAGGCAAGCACGCCGCACGCGCATGACTTCACCGACCTGATCCGGGTGCGGCTGCGCAGCGGCGATCAAGTCACCCGGGTGGTCGGCACCGTGCTGGGACGGCGAAACCGTCCGCACCTGCTCGAGGCCTGGGGCTCACGGTTCAATCTGCAGCTGGAAAAGCACCTCGCGATCTTCCGCTACCGCGACCAACCGGGGATGCTCGGGCGAGTCGGTACGGAACTGGGCAACGCCGGGGTCAACATCGTGTCCGCTGCCGTCGGCCGCCGGCCCGACGTTGACACCGACGAGGAAGCCGTCATGATCATCACCGCCGACACGAAGGTGCCGGCCGACGTGCTCGCGTCACTGGTGTCCGGCGCAGACGTCTTCGACGCGCGGTCGGTCAGCATATGATCTCGTCCGGCACCGGCGAGGGCTCGGTCGGCGCGCAGCTTCGGGCCCGCGCCTCGGATGCGAATCTCAGTGTCATCGGTCTGTTGCAACCCAGCGGGCCACGCAATACTGACGGCATGAGCGCATCTGGCTCCCGCCCGCAGCACCCGACGCCCGAGCAGCTTGCGTCTGTACCGCTGTTCACGTCGCTGAATCCCCAGCAGTTGAGCGACCTTGCGGAATTGATCGAGGTGTCCGAAATATCTCCCGGTCGCACCATGGTCACCGAGGGCGCGAGCGGATATTCGTTCTACGTCTTGGCAGAAGGCACCGCGGAGGTGCGCCACGGTGACACGACGGTGCGCACCTTGGGCCCGCAGGATTATTTCGGTGAGGCGGCGATAATCGAGAACACGCGCAGGAGCGCTTCAGTCGTTGCCGTCGAACCGTGTGTCGTCTGGTCGATGTTCGGCACGACGTTCCGCGTCCTCGAGACTGAGCACCCGGATATCGCGAAGGTTCTGCTGGACGCGACCAACACGCGTCGCGACTAGTACGGGTCGCCGCCGCGGGGGAGCGTGCTGACCGGCCGTTGACGCGTGCTCAGGCGTGCACGGGCCCGCTGCGGTCGCGCAGTGACACGGGCGCGCGCCCGGACCGCTGAGCGAGCATTTCGGCGAGTACTGAGATCGCGATCTCGGCCGGAGTGCGGGCGTTCAAGTCCAGCCCGGCCGGGCCGTGCACCCGGGACAAGTCGGTTACCCCGCGTGCGGCCAGCCAATCGGCCCTGGCTTGCTGGGTGTGCCGGGATCCGAGAGCACCGACGTAGCCCGCGTGGCCGGCCAGGGCAGCGGTGAGCGCGGGGCCGTCGACGTCTCGATCGTGGCTGAGCACGACGATGCCGTCGCAACCGCCCAGGCGCTCCGCGGCGGCAGCCGCCTCGCCGGCCGAGTCGACGATCGTGGCGGTCCAGCCGAGCAACCCGGCCGCGGCCTGGAGCGCGTCGGCGATAGCTCCGGAACCTACGACAACCAATTCCGGTTGCGGCCACAGCGTGGTGACCGCCGCCCGTCCCTCGTCAACCACTGCGCCCTCGCTGCTGCCCTTGCCGAACAGCCGGGCGACGCCGGGGTGCGTTTGGTCGGCAGCCGATATCGTCGCCGAGTCGAAGACCTCGGTCGGCCCGGTGTCGTCGCCGTCGAGCTCGGTAACCAGGCATACCGGCTCACGGTCGGCCAGCAGTTGCCACGCCTGCGCCGGGACCTCAGTCACGGGCTGGAGCAGCAGCTTCGCGACACCGCCGCAGGACATGCCCACCCGGCCGGCTTCCTCGTCGCCGATGCGCAGCGACAGCAGCCGGCCCCGCTCGACCGGCGCGAGGATCGTGTCGGCCACCCCGGAAAGCACCGTGCCCGCGATCGGCTCATCCGGGGTCAGCGCCGCAAGCGTGCCCTGCTGACCGCTGATCCCGCGCAGCTCGACCACCCGGACCAAGGTCACCGGCCGCCCGGAATCCCGCCACATACGGATCCGTCCCAGCACCTCGTCGCCGGCGTCCATCGCCGCACGATAACTCAGAACTGATCAGGCCGCGTCCGGTCCGGGCACTATTGGCGGCCATGAGTAGCTACTTGCGCGACCGTGGGGCCGAGCAGCGGGTAACGAACATCGAGCTGTTCTTCGACCTGGTGTATGTCTTCGCGATCACCCAGCTCTCCCACCTCCTGCTCGCACACCCGACCGTCGAGGGCGCGCTGCGCACGGCCCTGCTGCTCGCGATCGTGTGGCTCGCCTGGGCGTACACCACGTGGGTAACGAACTGGTTCGACCCGGAGCGGCTCGCGGTGCGTGCGGTGCTGCTCGCCCAGATGCTGGCGAGCCTGGTCATGTCGGCGGGGCTGCCCGAGGCGTTCCAGCACCGCGGGCTCATGGTCGCAGGCGCCCTGGTCGCGATGCAGGTCGGCCGGACGATCTTCGTGGTGTGCGTGACCCCTGCCGGCCCGCTGCGGCGCAACTTTGCGCGCATCCTTAGCTGGCTCACCGTGAGCGGCGCGCTGTACCTCGCAGGTGGGTTCGCGCACGGTCATGCCCGTGAGCTGCTGTGGCTGCTCGCCGTCTCGGTCGACGTGGGCGGAGCCGCGGTCGGCTTCTACACGCCCGGCCTCGGCCGGTCACGCACCGAGGAGTGGACGATCGCCGGCGGGCATTTCGCCGAGCGCTGCCAGCTGTTCATGATCATCGCGCTAGGCGAATCGATCGTGGTGATCGGTCAGGCGCTCTCAGCGGCGCACCCCATCACCGCTTGGTCGGTCGGCGCGTTCGTCACTGCATTTGCCGGGAGCGCGGCGCTGTGGTGGGTGTATTTCGACCGCAGCGCGGCAGACGGGGCCCGAATCATCGCCGCGTCCCCCGACCCGGGACGGCTCGGCCGCAGCGCGTACACCTGGGTGCATCCGATCATGGTCGCCGGCATCATCGTCGCGGCTGCGGCCGACCAGCGCGTGTTCGAGCACCCGTCCGTACCCGCGGATACGCCCACGGCCTGGATGGTGCTGGGCGGCGGCGGGCTGTTCCTCGCCGGGCATGCGACGTTCAAGGCGATTGTCTGGCGGGTCGTGCCGTGGACCCGGCTGGCCGCGGTCGCCGTGCTGGCGCTGTTGGGCCTCGTCGCGCCACACGTCTCGGCGCTGGCGCTGGCGATCGCCGCGGTGATCGTCGTGGCAGCCGTCGCTGCGACCGACCGTCAGATCGTCAGCCACGCGACGCGCAGAGTGCCGCGCACGTCCATCGCCGGGCGCGGTACGCCTGACACGTGAGGTCGCGATGGGCGTCAGTGGCGGCCCTGCGACAACCTCGCCGGGCCGCCACACTTCCAGTTCCAGATCGGGTCCAGTCCGCGTTCGGCTCGCAACACGCGAACCAGCAGGTTGATCTGATCGGGGTCGAGGCCATGCGCGGCGAGCGACTCCGGTGACGACAGCTGTTGGCCCGATGCGCCTTGATGGCCCGGTGCGTCCGGGTCGAACGCCTTGAGCAGACCGGTCGCGGAGCGGACGCCCATGCGGCGCAGGGCAACTCGGGTGGCCGCGCCCGTCCGGGAGCTCTGCCCGTCAACCGCCTTGCGTGCGGCAGCGAGTCCCGCGCGATCGGCCGGGTCGAGGTGGATCAGGAGGAACGCCTGATCCACCCAGTCGATCAGGCGGCCGACCGGTGCCCGGGTGTGCAGGATGACGTCCACCAGGTTCATCGTGGTGAGGTTCTGCATGTCCTCGACGCCCTCTTCGACGAGGCGCGCTTCGTACCAGATGTTGAGGCCGTCGAGCTGATCGAGTGGGTAGTCAGGCGCGACCTGCGGCACGAATACGTGCAGCACCTTGGCAGCCGCGCGCTGCAATGCCTGCAATCCGATCAGCGGGAAGAAGCCGACGACGAATGCAACGACCATCTCGGTTTGGTTGTCGGCGACGCCTTGATTCGCCGGAATCGCGAACAACTGGTCCAGCGCGGTGACCAGGAGCAGAACCAGGATGATGCGCAGCATCACGGTCGCGTAGGCGCTCGGGCGCAGATCGCTCTGATAGAAGCGTCGGACCAGCATGGAAATGGCGAACGCATACGCACCGAGAAAGGCGAACTCGAGCGTCGTCCATTGGCCGGACGGGCTGACGAGCCGCGTGGGATCCCAGAGCATTACCGACCAAGCCACGGCCAAGGTCGTCGTGCACAGGAAGACCGGGAACATTGTTTCGACGCTGACGGTGAAGTCCGAGTTGCGCCCGGAGTGCTCGGAAACCTGGCGGCCGTAATAGGCGTCGAACTTCTGCCGATAGATGTTGTCTGTCTGGGTAGCGCCGACGCGAGAGTCTGGTGTTTTGGCGTAACTGGAATCAGCCGGCGGTGGCGGCAGGTTGTTCACGTCGTCCCAGCCGAGTCGGTGCAGGTTGAGCACGTACTCGTTCCAGAGGGCGCCGGCTCGTAGACCGAGGAAGCGGACGTACAGCCAGCCTGGCAGGAAGGACAGCAGCCATACTGCGAACAGTGTCAGTGCGCGTACTGCCCAATCGTGCCTGGCTGCCCCGCTGGTCGGCGTCAGTCCCACGGTGAACGCAGCAATGGCGACCACGCCGCCGATCAGCGCGTTCATCCACACCACTGCCGTGGTGCGGCGGACCCACCCGGCGGGTGACCAACCGCGCTGTGCGGCCCGCGGACGTTCCGGCGCGAAAGCCGGCGCCAGCGATGCTTCCTGTATCCCGCTCATGGTCGTTCACCTGATCTCGTCGAGGAGTTGAGAAGCTCTCCCGTACTCCGCCAGAGATCGTGGCTGCGCGCGCTGATACGCGGGCGCCGCTTTCTGACGGAGCGGGTGAGGTGCTAAGCGAACAAGCGCCGCCAATCGTCGGACCAGACCTCGCCGAAGCGCGTCGTCTGTTTGGCCCATTTGGCGTGCTGCCACTTCGCGACCGCGTCCTTGGTCTGCGCACCGAATGTACCGTCGGCCCACGTCGGCGTCTTCGGGGCGAAGCCCATAGCCTGCAGCCGTTGCTGGATGCGCTTGACATACGGCCGTTCATTGGCGAAGAACCCGCCGTGCGATTCATCCGGCCCAGTGATCAGGCCGAAGAAATGACCCGGCGGCAGCGGCCATGCCTGCGGGCTACCGCCGCCGCCGTTCGCGACGCCCCAGGGCGCGCGCGAGTCGAGGGCAGGAACCCAGCCGTCCGGGCCGGGATTGTGCCCGTCCTGCTGGGTGACGCTGATGTGCAGATGACCGTCGTCGCCGGGGTCAGCGTGCGTGCCGCTTCCGCCCCAGGTCGTGATCACGCCGTCCTTGTGGACGTATCCGAACGGGAAGACCCGCGCATCGCGCCGCTCGTAGAGGCCCTGCACGAAGTTGAACAACCCTTGCTGGATCGACTTGTCGCCACCGATGTCGATCGCCCGGACGTAGCGATTGCCGTTGTGCCGGATGAACGGGTTGTGGTCTGAGTGGAAGCCTTCGCCCTGGTGCGTTGCGTCGCCGATCTCGCCCAGGTTGACGGCGTTGGGATAGGTGCGCGCGATCTCGGCGCAGAGGGTCTGCAGACACGGCGCGAGAATGACGCCGCCCCCGAAGTCGCTCGTGAACGTATAGGTCATCGCTAATTCCTTCTGTCGATACGTGACCGGACTCAGCAGTCCGGGATCGTCCGGCCGCTGTTGTCCTTGGCCTCGTCGTTTCCCCATCGGGCGAGGTAGTAGGCCGATACCCATTGGCCGGTGCCCTCATCCGGATCGGTCTTCAGCCACCAGTGGTTGTGTCCCTGCGAAGCGGAGATCACGCGGCCCAGCCGCTTGCCGAAGACGTAGTTGGTGCCCTTGAAGAGGGTGCCGGTCCGCACCTCGCTAGCCGGAGATCCGAAGACGGGTGCGTTGGCGAACGTATCCACCCAGTACTTGACGGGTGGTCCGTCGTGCCCGACCGGAGTCCCAGCCCACAAGGCGTGCACGATCTGGGCCGCGCGCGCGTCCTGCGCGTGGTAGTTGCCGCCGAACTCGTTGCTGAAGTTGTTCGCCTGACGCGGCCTGCCGTCGTACGCGGAATGCTGCACGTTCTGGCAGGCCTGCCAGCGGGTGACGTGCTGCCAGTTCGTCTTCTGCAGCGCATCGAGGAACTTGCCGCAGGAGACCTGGGCGTTCATCAGTTCCTCGGTCGTGCCCCAGTTGGCCGTCGAGTTGGGCGCGCCGCCGACCTGCTGCTGGAACAGGCCCACAGAACCGTGGTCTGATCCGACTGCGTCATGCGGCAAGCGCAGCGATTGCGGGTTGTTGCGGTTCGCGTACATCCGCAGCCCCGACTCGGCGAGTGCTGCCTCGATCGCGATGATCGCGGCGGTATCCGGCAAGCCACGGCGTTTGACGGCCGCGATGATGCCGCTGGCGTTGTTGATCTGGGTCTCGGTCAGCGCGAGACCGGTCGTAGTGGTCATGGCCCCCTCCGAAGCTGATTTCCAGAACGAGATGCGGCGACCGCGGGTCCTGATGCATCGGAAGGGATCGGCGCGACAAAGCTGCCGGGGTTGTGGGCGGCTATCGGGGTTCAGGTCGCGCCCATTGCCACGAACGACAAGGCAGTGACGTGCTGCAGCGGATCGCGTTCGGCCATACGGGCGCTCAGCAGCCCGCCGGCCAGAGTCGCACCAGCCCTGAGGGCTTCGTGGAGCGTGAGCATCACGCCGACCGTTGCCGCGTCGTTCACGGGGAGGAGGCTGGCTACGACGCCGGCGGTTCCGAGTGGGAGCAGAGCGGCGGTGAGCCCGAGCAGTTCGTCGGCTCCGACGGATTCGAGCCTGCCGGAGTCGCAAGTGGACAGAACGATCCGATAAGGCGCGCGGCGCAGACGGGCGAGGTCGTAGACGGTGATGGGCCCGTCATCCAAGCGCAGGGCGGAGAACAGCGGGTTGTCCGAGCGAAACGTGCCGTGCGCGGCGATGTGAGCCAGGCTGCTGCCGTCGAGCGCGCTGAGCACGTTAGTGGCAGTCGCCGCGTCACCGGACAGGCGTCGTGCGCCGGGATACTGCTGCGCGAGCACGTCGATTTCCCGTCCGTCCCCAGCCAGACCCGGACCGCGTACGAGCACAGTGGCCCCCCTGCGTGGGGCCGTCGTGGCCCGGGCGGTGAGCCAGCTCGTGATCGACGGCGCGACGCTGAACTCTCGAGCGCTCAACGCCGGGATCAGCGCCCACGGCACGGCTTGCAGGTGCCCGGGTGGGATGACCACGATCGGGCCGGTGCCGAGGTCGTCGCCTGCTGTGGCGAGCAGTTCGGTCTGCAGGTCGTGCCCGACGGCATCCAGGTGCGGCTGCGCCTTGCCGACCCGGGCGCGATCAGCCGTGTAGGCAAGGCCACGCAGTACGAGGCGAGCGCGCTCGGTGTGAGCCGCCGCGGTGGCAGCGCTGCCGGCGTGGTGGTGTCGTATGCGGCCGCCACGGGCGACGAGGACGTGGAGCATCCCGTCCGACTCGATGATGTCGATCAGGGTGGTATCCCCGAGCGTGCGCAACAGCCGCGCGACGTCGAGCCCAAACGTGGTGCGCTCGGCCGCAGTTCCGGGACCAGGTGTGCGCAGCGCCCGCGCGCGCACCGCGTGCTCGAGCCGCACGCGGTCGCGTTCCAGGGCCGCGACGGGCGTGGTCGCCTGCTCGAGCCGGCTGACCGTCTCCCGCAGCGCGGCCAATTCGCCGCGTGCCTCGGGATCGTCGGGTGGTCGCACGGGGGGCAGCGCGAAGGCGGTGGCGCGCCAACGTTCGGTCCAGCGGAGCGCGTCGTGGGTGCGGCCGCGGAGCAGACAGCTGCGCTGGGCGAGCGCGGCGAGCTCGGCGCCTCGGGCGGTGGCGCGGGCACGAAGTTCGGGCGATCCGAGGGTGAGCTGGTGCTGATGGAGAACGCCGAGGCCGCGGCGACAAGCGTGAAGCAGCAGGCGGGTGTCGTCGGCGGTTTGCGCACGCAAGGCCTCGGCCAGCCAACCGTCGATGCGAGTGACAGGCGGGCCGGATCGCCTGGCCTGCGCGGCCCGCTGCAGCGAATCGTCCGCGGGCCGGCCCAGCGCTAGGGCAATCCGTCCAGCGAGCAGATCGGCCCGTGCCGCGTCAGGCACGCCGAGTTGGCGCAGCTGCTGCGCTGCGTCGCGGGCCTGGGTCAGCAATCCGGCCAGCCGCCGTCGCCCGTCGCGGGTCGACGCCGTCGCGAAACCGGCCTCGAGGCGCACGAGCCGCGCCTGGCTCTGCCACCAGACCCGAGCTTGCCGGGCGAACAACTTCTCCGCAGTGGCGGCCCGGAGTCCGGCGGCTTTCGGCTCACCGCCGGCGAGCGCGGCCCGGGCGGCGACCAGTGCGAGCTCCGCCCGGCGTACAGGCTGGTCGTGCAGCTCGGCCAGGCCGGCGTCCGCGACCCGAAGTGCATCACCGGCAAGACCGGCGGCGAGCAGCACGGTGCAACGGTCGACGGTCAGTTCCACTGCGGGCGTACCGAGAGCGTCGAGGCGGGCCTGTGCGTCGTCCAGGCAAGCGAGCGCGGTCGGCAGGTCGCCGGCCATGAACGCGACATGCCCTCGGTTCTGCACTGCCACCGCTGCCCGGTAGGGCTGATCGGTGTCGGCGTAGAGCCGCTCAGCCAAGTGCAGATCAGCAACGGCGCGGGGGAGCTGTCCCAGGGCCAGATATACCAATCCGCGGATGGTGATCGCCCGCGCGGCCCAGATGTCCAGCCGGGCACTGCGCAGCACCGGTATGGCAACGCGCAGGTCGGCCAGCGCAGCCGCGTTCTGCCCGAGGATCCAGTGCGCGCCGCCTCGCAGGAATCGCATCCTCGCCGACGCGGCACCACTCGTCATGCACACCGCTTCGTCCAGCCGCCCCAGGCCGGCGCGTGGGTGGCCGCTGCGCGCGAGTGCAACGCCGAGTGATGCGAGCACCTCCGCCTCGCGGACCTGGTCAGCCGACTGCGAGGCCAGCCGGCGGGCCCGGTAAAGCTGATCGAGGGCCGCCTCGATGTCGCCCCAGTCCCGTTCGGCCAGCCCGAGCACCTGATGGGCAATGGAGGCGTCGCGCGCCGACGGAGCGCCGGCGAGGATCGCGTGTGCCCGCGCCACTGCCTCGGCCGGGGAGGCGTACACGAGGTCGAGGAGCGCCGCCGCGTCGTACGAGTTCGACGCGGGGACTTCCCCCACAGCTCCCACCCAGGAGATGCTAAGCGAGCCTGCTCGGCCTGCAACCCGATACATCCGTTCGATTGGCCGGGTTCGTACGGGGGAGGATCCGATGTCCCAACCAGGCGCGCAGCGCTTCGAGTCACAGTTCAGGTCAGTGGTCGCGGCGTTTCGGGAGGCCGACCCGACGATCACGCTCGAAAAGGGGTGGCGTGATGCAGGCGGCGAGGGTCGCGGCGAGGTGCCGGATTTCGTGATCGAGAGCAGTGCCGTGCTATGCCGCACGGAACACCTCGATTTCCTGACAGATCCTGTTCTCCGCGATAGGGGAGTCGATGTTTCCTTCGAGGAACTAGGCGGATACCGAAACGCTCGCTCTGATGCGCGCGTCAAGGTCCTGGGAGCGCGGACGTCGTTGCGCACAGCAGATTTGCTTACGCGGGTCAACGGCATCTGGCA
>JBPYES010000209.1:0-11032 GCA_051984825.1 Jatrophihabitantaceae bacterium | reverse complement strand
CAACGGACCCACCGGACAACTCTTCTCCTGGGACGGAACCATCGCCCCCTGGTGACCCACCAAAGACCATCCAGAATCGCCGCATTGCGCGCTCTGCTTTTGCCACCCCGGTCGTGACGACTTCGTCCGCACCTCGTCACGGCGTCGTGCTGCCCGCGGACGGAGGCTGCCTGGCCGTCCGAGCACGAACACCACCACAACAGCACCGCCACCGCCAGCAGCGAAAGGAGCTGTCATGGACTTCGTCTCAGTCCGCGTCATCACCCACGACGTCGAGCGCCTCGCGACCTTCTGGGAGCAGGTGACAGGCCTGCCCGTCGCGCGGCCCGTCCCGGTCTTCGCCGAACTCCGAACGTCGACAGGGACCATTGCCATCGGCGCCCCCGCGACCGTCGGGATGCTCGGCGACGCCGCTCCGGTGCCCGGCCAGAACCGCTCGGTCTTCGTCGAACTGCGCGTCGACGACGTCGACGCGACCTGGGAGCACGTCAAGGGCCTCGTCCCCCAGACTGTTCCCGAGGTCGTGCTGGAGCCCACCGACATGCCGTGGGCAACCGCTCGCCAATCCTGCGCGATCCCGACGGCGGCCTGGTCAACCTCTTCAACCCCGTCACCCCGGATGCGAAGGAGGCGCCCCGTGACTGATCTGGAGGTGGCTCCCCCGACTGGACTCGAGCCAGCGACCTGCCGGTCAAACAGCCGGACGCTCTACGTCGACGTCCCCGCGCCTGACTGGGCGAACTTGAGGTCTGCCTTGGGGAGTCAAGGGCGTCGCCCGGATAACGTGCCCGCGGAATTCTTGCGCCACGCCTCGTCGGGCCGGCCGACGCGGCCAGCTTGTAAGGACGGCAACTCGTCAATTGCCCGTCGTCATCTCCGGGCGGGATGACGGTCACGTATTCAAATCGATGATTCTGGCGATCAGCCTGTCGTCCGGAAAGTCCAGCATCAGGGTGCCGAGTCGCTCCGCGATTCCGCCTGTCACCAGGTAGTTGTATAGCTGCGGATTGATCTGCGGCGCGACGGCGTTCGGGTACGCGCCTGCGGACGATCCGCTGGCAAAGTTGATGTACCAGGCGTCACTGCTGTCGGCGTTTGCTTGATCAAGCAAAGCTTGGATCGCGCTCCACTTTGCCCCTATGTCGCCGGGAAGAATTGTAGGAATCGCATACCGATCCTGAACGTGAAACATAACCTTTTCACCATCGGATGCGACGTACGGCGCATCGAACGTCGCATCGTCCTGCCAGGGCAACGGTTCCAGCCCTCGCGGGTCGGAGGAATCGAGGTCAAAGCGCCGCACGAGAACGATCTTGCCGCGGACTTCACCCAGTGTCGGAATACGGTTGTCCTTGTAGAAGAAGTTTTCGAAGCCTTGCACGTAGTTGTCCAGCACCTCCTGGAACGACAGGTTGTTGTCTGGATCGTCGATGTACTCGTGCTTTATTTGCATGACAATGGTTTCGCTCGGGTTCGCCGCGAGGAAATTGACGCAGACGTCACGGACGCCTTCGCCGAAATTGAACCCAACGTAGACCTCGTCGTGGTGAATCGCGAAGATGTCTTGAATATGGCGGCACCGGATGTCGACATAGCGGATACCGTGCTGTAGCTGGGCTTGCAGCGACCAGGCTTGCGCAGATGCGATCGGCGTGATGAATGCCGTACATGATTCGTGTGTACCCGGCAGGGTCAGCTCCGAGAGCTTGGAATCGTCGCTCAGCTGAGACATCCAGGTGAGCGGCGACACCGCCACCACCGGCGCGGTGGCAAGCGGAGCGCCGTTCAGCACCCCGCCCATCGAGATCTCGTCGGACCAGGTGCCATCGGTCAGCCAGCGGGTCCACAGGGCGTTGTCGCCGCCGCGGTAGAACAGCTCCAGCGTGTTGGTGCCGGGGATCACCGCCGCGACGGGGTCGGTGGTCAGATAGCCGTCCATCGACACTTCGCTGGACCAGCTTCCATCCTGATTGCGCCAACGGGTCCACAAGGCGTTGTCGCCGCCGCGGTAGAACACCTGCAGGATGTTCGTGCCGGGGATGACCGCGGCGACCGGGTCGCCGTTCAGCACCCCGCCCATCGACACCTCGTCAGACCAGGTGCCGTCGGTCAGCCAGCGGGTCCACAGGGCGTTGTCGCCGCCGCGGTAGAACAGCTGCAGGGTGTTGGTGCCGGGGATGGCGGCGGCGACCGGGGCGCCGTTCAGATAGCCGTTCATCGACACTTCGTCGGACCAGGTGCCATCGGTCAGCCAGCGGGTCCACAAGGCGTCGTCGCCGCCGCGATAGAACAGCTGCAGGGTGTTCGTGCCGGGGACTACCCCCGCGACCGGATCGGTGGTCAGCACCCCGCCCATGCGGACCTCGTCGGACCAGCTTCCATCCTGATTGCGCCAACGGGTAAACAACGCGTTGTCACTGCCGCGGTAAAACAGCTGCAGGATGTTCGTGCCGGGGATGACCGCGGCGACTGGCGCGCCGTTCAGCACCCCGCCCATTCCTACCTCGTCGGACCAGTACGTGCCGGGGGCGCTCCAGCGCGTCCACAGGCCGTTGTCGCCGCCGCGGTAGAACAGCTCCAGCGTGTCGGATCCGGGGACGACGGCGGCGACCGGATCGCTGGTCAGATCGCCGCCCAGCGCCCCTTCGTCCGACCAATTCCCGCTGGGATCGCGAAACCGAGTCCACAAGGCGTTGTCGCCGCCCCGATAAAACAGCTGTAGCCAGTCTGACATTTCGTGCTCCTTTGATTTGTTGGATCGCCTGGCCCGTCCGGCCCGGCGGTGCGGTTAGGCGATGAAGTCGCCAAGTAGTCGGGCAAACCGAATTGGGTTGCGCAAGGTGAGCAGGTGAGTTCCTCCCTCGGCTTCTTCGATGATTTCGAGGCGGGCGCGGGGGATTGTCTCGGCGATCCATTTGCCGCCGGTCCAGGGAACTACACTGGCTCGGCCGGCCACAACGAGGGTCGGCCGTGTGATTGCCGCGATCTCTGCGCGCCAGTCGCGTCGCACGTGGTCAGCAAGCAGCGCGGCACCGAAGTCGGGGCGGACGCGCATGCTCCAGGTCAGGACTTGATCGATCAGTTCGGGTTCCGCGCGAGGGCCGGCCATCTCGCGGACCGTGCCGTTGATCAGCGCTTCGCGGGTGGCAGGGTCGGTGAGCCCGGCAACGATCGCCCGGAGGTCTTGCTCAGTGAGCATCGCGCCGGCACGGGACCTGGTCGGCTCATCCCAGGATGGGTCAATCAGCATTGCCGGAGACTGATCGACGAATACAAGGCGATCCACCCGCGCCTCACCAAACAGGCTCAGGAAGGCCCAGATGACCGAGCACCCCATCGAGTGCCCGACCAGGGTGGCGCTGGAGAGATCGAGCGCAGCGAGCAACTGCTGCAGGTCCGCGGCGAGCGCGGGAACCGTCGCCTTCGGCGCGTCGTCCGAGCGGCCGTGGCCGCGGTGATCGTAAGTGATAACCCGCCTGGTCGGTTGCAGCGCCGACGCCGACCGGGCCCAATATTGCGCGGCAGCTTGCCAGCCGTGAACGAATACCACCGGCGGTCCGGTGCCTGAGTCGGTGTAGTGCAGCTGTGTTTGCGTCCCGCCGACCAGTCGCAGGAAGCCTCGTCGCTGCCGAGCCGCGTGATCAGGGCGGTGCAGCGCGATCCGGTGGTGCTGTCGGTCGGTCGCGACGCCGTGCGGGCCGGCAAGTTGGAGCGCGGTCATGTCAGCTCGGCGGCTTCGATCAGTGAATCCCGACGCGCTTGCGACGGTTCTCGGATGAAGTCGGATGGAGCCTGCTGTCGACGTGCGGCGGCGTGTGCCGCGAGCGTGACCGGCCGGATGTACCAGCCTTCTGTGGGCGGCGCCGACACCCCGATCCGCGCCGACAATTCCTTTGCGGCGGATGGACGGCGCAGCCTGCGCAGCTGGTGGAGGTTGACCACCAGGATGGTGGCGTTGAGAACCACCATCGACCAGAGTCCGATGGCGAGGTTGAAGACAAGTAGGACGCCGGCGGCGGACAGGTTGAGCAGGCGGAACGGCGTCTGCTGGCGAAACATCAGGGACAAGACGATCAGCCCGGAGCCGATCCACCCGAGGAGCTGGATCACGGCTGCCCCCGATGGGCACGAAACAGGTCAGCCGCGACCCGTCGCCGCGCTCGGCCGATGCAGCGCGCTGGTCGGCGCGCCGTTCCTTCCTGCTTCGTGTCGGGGCCAAATCGGATCGACCAAGCCCTGCGGCTGGCACGTGACATCACTGTTTCCTTCAGCTGCGACGATTTGATTGGTCTCACGCAAGCAGTCACTGCGGACTGCCCTGGACAGAGACGCTAGAAACGACGCGGCTGAGTCACATCCGTCGCGACTACGGAGATCGCCAGCGAATACCCCCCGTGCGGCATCCGCGGATCCGTAGGACTACGGAGTTTCAGGCCAGTAGCGAAACGACATGTATCAGCGGTGCTCCGGCGCGCTCCTCATTCGGTTTGCCGAGGCTGATCTTCTTGTCGCCGTCCAAGCCGAGTTGCAGAAATCCCTGATCGCTTCAAGCCAGCAGGTCGTGGGTGAGGGCGTAAACGACGGCGGCGGTGCGGCTGGTCACATCGAGCTTGGCGAGGATGTGCTCGACGTGGTGTTCGGCGGTGCGCCGGCTGATGGACAGCTTCTTGCTGATGTCGGGGTTGGAAGCACCGTCGGCGACCAGTCGCAGAACCTCTAGCTCGCGCGAGCTGAGGGGCGAGCGTGTCGGCGGTGCGTCACTGCCCTGGCGCCGGTGATCGGTCCGCGATCGCGTGGACGAGTGGAGCGCGGCCACGCAGCCCGGGTCAAGGCCCTCTTCGCCGGTGAGGTCGGGCGGGCCATCGGCTGCCCGCTCGGCCCACAGGTCGGCGACGGCGAGCAACCGGGCGCTGATGGGCATGCTCCGTCCCGCTAGTCCGAGCGGGTATCCCGAGCCGTCGAGGCGTTCATGGTGCGCGCTGACATCAGCCGCCAGGTCAGCCAGCGGATGAACCCGGGACAGAATGCGCTGGCCGTAGTGCGGGTGTAAGCGGACCGGTTCGGCGATTGCCGCCGCATTGCGCTCATGTGCTGGCGCGCGCGTGGCCGCGTCAGCGTGTTGCAGCATCCGGTAGGGCACCGCGATCTTACCGATGTCGTGGACGAGCCCTGCCCGATATATGCGTTCCTGTTCGACTCCGGCGAGCCCGAGGTGAGCGGCGGCCTGGCCGGCCAGGTCGGCGACAGTGCGTGAGTGGCGACCGCGGCGGGCAGATTTGAGGTCGGCAAAGTCGGCCAGCGCCTCACAGACGGCGACGCGTCTGTCGCCGGGTAGTGCATCAACCGACGTGCCGGGGTCACACGCAAGCACGTCGCTGAGAGGGATCGGATCATCGGCGGGAGGCCACAGGTTGTCGCCGAGGTCGAGATATGCCTCGGCCACATCCGGATCGAAGTAGCTGCCGGCCCGCCCCCGGACCATCGCTGCCGCCGCGTCGGGACCGTTGAGCCCTCGGACGAGGTCGGCGGCGAGAGCCACATGGAGGATCTGGGCGGACCGAGGAATCGTCTCTGACCGCCGGTGGAAAGCTGGGCCGCGGCCGTCATGCCGCTCGTACTGGTAATGCACGGCCTCCTGCACGTGATGACCAAAGCCGAGCCCCGCAGCGAAGTCCGCGGCGATCTCGCAGTGTGATGCCATTGCCTCGTGCGCCAAGGAGCCGCACTGCGAGGCGAAGGCGGCAAGCCGGGCAAGCCGTGCGGGCAGGCTCGGATCCAGCCGTAGTCGGCTCATCGCCCAGGTCGCCAAGCTGCGGGGGCTATGCAGGTCGACCTGCGTCAGGTCGAGTCCAGGACCCAGCTCGTCATCGGCGTAGAACCGGCCCAGGACCACACCGCAGGCGCCACAACCGACGTCCTTGAGCAGCGCCCCGTAATAGACGGCCTCCATGTCCGTCGATGGCACTCCCAGCGCGTGCCCCAATTGGGCGCCGACAAAGGCCGTGTTCGTCCCATGTTCCATGCGCTCTGCGGCGGCCATTCCGGAGCCGTACGCGAGGGCGCACAACAACTCCGCTGTGCGCCAGGTGCTGGATGCCGGGCCTGGAGGTGGGCCCACGGCGGCTGTGCCGCTCACCGCTCAAGCGTAGCCGCGAGGGGTGGCGGCCGTTCCGTGATCGGCCATGTGAACGTGGCGAGAAAATGGGGGGACTCCCCCATGCCTGGCGTCCCCACAAACGTGCAGGCTTGTCAGCATCCGCCATGCGAGTGCGCTCGCCGTGGCTCATACACGTGCGGTTGCCCGCGGTCCGTCAGCGGACGTGGCTCTGCGCAGACCAGCCAGAACAATCAAGAGAACTCGATGGGGGAAGGCTGTGCAGCCCACGCTGCGACGGAACGGAACGGTGGAGCTGATGCGTGAGCGTGAGGTGCCGCTCGTAATGCGAATGAGGCGTCGACCGTCACCATGCGCCTGACCGCCGCCGTCTGCGACCCTCCGCCGACCGCCGCCGCGTACGCGTTTGCTGTGATGGATTCCGCGGCTGCTGCGGTCGGCGCTGAACTCGTCCGCCCAGCGGAGTGGGCACGTGTGCGCGACTTCACCGCCGCGTTTTCGGACACGCCGACCGCTCTGGCGATCACGGGCGAAGCTGGCGCTGGCAAGTCGACCCTGTGGCATGCCGGCATCGGCGAAGCGACAGCCGCCGGCTACCAGGTCCTTCGCAGCGAGCCGACGGCCTGCGAAAGCGACTTGTCCTTTGCCGGACTATCCGACTTGCTCGCCGAGTCACCCGCCTTGCTGACCAGCGATATCCCGTCGCCGCAACGTGAGGCTCTCGAAACTGCCATGCTGCTGCGGCCTGCCGGCGCCGAACCACCGACGGAACGCGCCGTCGGACTCGGGACGCTCGCAGTGCTGCGAGCCTGCGCAGCGGACGGCCCGACACTGATCGCGATCGACGACGTGCATTGGCTGGACGAGGCGAGTTTGAATGCGCTCGTCTTCGCGGTGCGGCGACTCGGCGCCGCGCCGATCTCTTTGCTGGTATCAGTCCGCACCGAGACGCCTGGCGATCCCCTAGCGGTTGCAGTGCCGCCGCCTTCGGCGGGCTGGCGTGAATTGCTCAGCGCCGTTTCCTCGGCAGAGGTGATCGATCTCCAACCGCTCGGTGCCGACCAGATACAACAACTGCTGCCGGGGCGACTGACGAAGAAGCAGGCCCGTTTCGTCGCTGAGCAGTCACGCGGAAACCCGTTCTGGGCCCGAGAGCTCACGAAATCGGGAGGACTGTCTGAGAACGTGGTTCCGCCGTTGGCGGTCACGCTGATTCAGCGGTTGTCCGAGTCGCTGACTCCGCCGGCCGCGGACGCGCTCAGCCTCGTTGCGGCTGCCGGCCGTATCGAGCTCGCCGATGCGGTCGCCGCAATGGACCATCTCGACAATCCAGAGGACGCCCTTGATGCGGCTGTGCTGGCCGGAGTGGTCGCCGAGTCGAGTGGTCGCTTGGTCGCGGCACATCCGCTGATCGGCGCGGCCGCCGTGGCCGCGTTGCCGCCAAACCGTCGCAGCGCCCTCTATCGGCGGCTGGCCGCACACTCGCACCACCCCGAGCGGTACGCGCACTTCGCGGCGCTCGCCGCCGGTCCGGTACCGGACCCAGCGGTCGCCAGCGCATTGGACAAAGCCGCTGAGGCTGCATACGCGCGGGCCGCCAACGCGGCCGCTGCGCAATTTGCGGTGCAGGCTGTGCAGTTAACGCCGGGGTCGGACCCGCCGATGCTGACACAGCGGCGAATCCGAGCCGGCGAACTGCTGTTCCTCGCGGGCGACCTCGAGCGGTCGCGGGAACAGCTTGCCGCCCTCGAGGTCGACGCGCTCGGTACTCCGGAATTGGAACGAGCGCTGCCGCTGCTGCTGGATGTGATCCATCTCCTAGGTGGAGCGACCGCGGCGACCGCGATCGTGCACAGTGCGGTCACGAGCGCCGGATCGGATCCGCGCCGCCGTTCGCTCGTGCTCGCGCTGGCGTCCGATACCGCCTACGGCATCCCCGGCGAGCGACGCGCCGCCGCCGAAGGGGCGATCCGCTACGCGGAGCGCTCAGATCCGCCTGCGACCGCCGCTCTGCACCGAGCCATCCTCAACCTTGTCGTGGCAAAGGTGACTGGTGCCGAAGGCCTCGATACGGACCTTCTCGACCGCGCTGCCGCACTGGAGGCAGACATCGCAGTGCCATTCCTTCATGACACCTCAGATCTCCATCGCGGAATCTGGGCTCGCTACACCGAAGACTTGGAGACCGCGCGCGAAGCGTTCGCGCGATCTATCGAACGCGCCCGAGACGTCGGCGACGACCACGCGCTGTGGACCTTCCTGTGCTATCTCGCCGGCACGGAGGTTACGGCCGGCGACTACGCGGCCGCGGCGTCGGTCATGACAGACGCGGATGCGGCCGCTGAATGGCACAACTGGTCACCAGGTCCTTGGCATCTCGAACCGCGTTGCGACCTGCTCATCGCTGGCGGCGAGCTGGACGCCGCCGATAACCTCGCAGCCCAACTCCACCCCGAGGACGAACGTTCACAATCGATGGCAGCGTCCATCCGCGGCCGTGTCGCTCTATGGCGCGGCCATACCGACGCGGCCATCGGCCACTTCGAGCAAGCGAGCTGGTACGCGGATCGATGTGACTGGTCAGACCCCGCCGTGCGAAACCGGATCGAGCCGTCCCTGGCGGAAGCCTATGTCGCGGTGGGCCGAGTGAGCGAGGCAGTCCCGATCGCGGCACAACTACGTCGTGTCGGAGAACGGCTACGTCGGCCCGCGTTGATAGGCGATGCCTTCCGGATCGATGCCCTCATGGCTGCGGACGCCGGCGACCTCAATGCCGCGGCCGACGGCGCGCGCGCCGCTGTCGACGCGCACGCGGCATCACCACTCCGGCTCGAACACGCTCGCAGCCTGCTTACCCTTTCGCGAATCGAACGACGGCGAAAAGCCCGTCGAGAGGCCCGGACCGCGCTTGAGCAGGCGGGCGAGCTCGCCCGGGAGATCGGCCACCACCCGCTGCTCGCGCAGATCGACCGGGAACTAGCAAGGGCGGGGTCGGGGCGCGCTGCCGCTGAACTAACTACCACCGAGCAGCGCGTCACTGAGCTTATCGCCGCCGGCGCTACCAACCGCGACGCCGCATCCACCCTATTTGTCAGCGTGCGGACCGTCGAAACGCATGTGGCCTCCATCTACCGCAAGCTCGGCGTTCGCAACCGCGCCGAATTGTCTCGACGGCTCGATGAGGACCCCGGGCGACGGCAACGCACGACGCGTCGTGGAGCCGAGATCAGCTGATTGCGGGCGCCGATTAGCAGGATCATGGCTCGTGGCTCAACCGCTGTGGGACCAGGTCCGCCTCGGTAAGGCGCAGGTCGAGCGGTGGGCTGGTGAAGTCGATCGGCGCGGCAGGCACCAGCCGGACCAGCAGGGTCTTGACGGCTGCAAGGCCGGTGCCGATGAACGGCGCCACGCGAGGTCGGCGGCAGGTAAGCATGGTTCTCCCTTCGGTAACAAGGCGTCTCAGTGGAGCTGTCAAGGCGTCAGCTCGAATTCCTTTGGGTACAGCGGTGTCATCGGCTCGCCCTTTGTCCGCCCGGTCGATCGAGGGTGCGCTGGAATGCCGAGCGCGGCGACTGCACCCATCCCCAGTGCCGTGGCGCTGATCAGCAGCGCGGGCCGCAGCCCGTCGACAAGCGTTCGGACGGTGGCGAACGATCCGCGCGTCGCGAACACCGCAGCAAGTAGAGCGACACCGAGGACGCAACCCAGTTCGCGGATCGCGTTGTTGACACCGCTCGCAACCCCTTCGAGGGACCGCGAAACGCTGCCGAGCACCACGTTCGCCACCGGCGCGAAGAACAGGGACGTGCCGATGCCGCACAGCACGAATGGCGCGACAAGACACGCAAACCCGGTGTGTGGTCCGATGACCAACTCGATCCAGACCAGGCCCACTGCCTCCAGGGTCAGGCCGGCACAAATGAGCGGACGTCCTCCGATGCGATCACACAGCGGTCCGGCCAGCGGCGCGACAATCACCGGAGCCACGGTCCACGGAAGGAGTCGCAGCCCAGCGCCGAGTGGACCGTAGCCGAGGCCGGCCTGAAGGTACTGGGTAAGCAGGAAGAATGCGCCGAACAACCCGGTGCTGAACAGCAGCGCGCTTGCATTGACGGCGGTGAAGCCGCGGGAGCGGAACAGCGTCAACGGGACCATCGGCTCCGGAGCCCGACGTTGCCAGATGAGGAAGCCGCTCAACAGGACACCGGCAGCGCCGAAGGTCAGCAACTGCGAAGGCGTGGTCCAACCGTGCCGGTCACTGTTCACGAGCCCAAATACAACGGCGAAAAGACCCGTGCTTACGAGGATCAATCCATACGGATCGAGCCGACGCGGATACCCGTGTGATTCGTCTAGTCGCGCCGCCGCCAATGGAGTGACGATTAATCCGATGGGAACGTTGATCCAGAAGATGAATTGCCAGGAAACGGCCTGCGTGAGAGCGCCACCGACCAGCGGGCCGACCGCTACCGCGAAGCCCCCGATCGCGCTTTGAAAACCCAGCGCCGCGCCACGTCGCGAGGACGGAACGGCCGCAGACAGCAGGGTCAGCGACAGTGGTAGAACCGCGGCACCGCCGGCACCCTGCAGCGCCCGAGCGGCGATGAGTGCGCTTGTCGTGGGCGCGAGGGCGGCTGCCGCGCTTGCCAAGCTGAACACGCCGAGGCCGACGACGAACACGCGGCGACGACCAAATCGTTCAGCCAGCGCAGCAGCGGGCAACAGGAAGACGGCAAATGTCAGGGTGTACGCATTGACGATCCACTCGAGATCGGCAAGGCCGGCGTGCATGTGCTCACGCAGCGAGGGCAGCGCTGTATTGACCACGAGGACGTCGAGTGTCGTCATGAACGCAGCAAGCGACGTGATGAGGAAGGTCCAACGGACGCCTCGCGAGGAGGACTGCATGAATCTTCC
>JBPYES010000208.1:0-2196 GCA_051984825.1 Jatrophihabitantaceae bacterium | reverse complement strand
ACGCCGCACTCGGCCATGGTGCCCGAGGGCGGTGCGGTCACTCTGAACGTGTTCACTCATCGCGAAAAGCCGCCCGATGCCTGACTGGCTGGGGTTGGAGGGCCAGCGCGTCGTCGTGGCCGGCGGCGCGGGGACCATCGGTTCCGCGCTCGTGTCCGGGTTCGCCGACGCGGGCGCCAGCGTCGGGGTGATCGACCTCGACGTGTCGACCGTCGACGCGCGCGTGAGCGCAACGGCGCGAGCCGACCTGAGCGACGGTGACGCGGCCCGCAGTTCGCTGCAGGGCGTCATTGACCAGCTCGGCGGTCTGGACGGGCTCGTTCATTGCGTCGGGATCAACGACCGCAAGCCGATCGAGAGTTACACCGCGCCGGAATGGGATCGGATCATCGGCGTCAATCTGACCAGCGCGTTTCACCTCAGCGCGCACGCCGCGGTCGCGATGCGCAGCCAGGGGCGCGGTCGCATCGTGTTCTTTTCTTCGGTGGCCGGACGCAGCGGCCACAAGTTGCACGGGCCGTACGCGGCGACCAAGGGCGCGATCAACCAGCTCATGCGGGTGATCGCCCACGAATACGCGGTGCACGGTGTTACCGCCAACGCGGTCGCGCCGGGTTACATGGACACCGAACTGACGCGTCGTTACCTGACCGACAACCCCGAGAAACGGCAGGCGCTGATCGAGCTGATTCCGGCCGGCCGTTTCGGCACGCTGCAGGAAGTGGTTGATCCCGTGCTTTTTTTGTGCTCTCCCCGGGCAGGTTTCATCACCGGGCAGGTGCTCTACATCGATGGCGGACGTACGATTATTTAGGAGATCTTGAGCGGTGCAGCGAAGATTTGACGGCAAGACATTTATGGTCACGGGTGCCGGCACGGGGTTCGGGGCGGCACTGTCACAGCGGGCCGCGCAAGAAGGCGCGGCCAAGGTGATCGTCCACTACCGGAATTCGTCGGGCGGTGCTGAGCGCACGGCCGAGAGCGTGCGCGAGGCCGGCGCCGAGGCGATGGTCGTGCAGGGCGACATCACGTCGTGGGCCGACATCCAGCGGATGGCCGCGTGGGCATTCGAGGATGGCGGCGGCATCGACGTGTTGATTAACAACGTCGGTGATATGGCCTCCGGCCAAGCGTCGTGGACCGAGGTCACCGAGGAGGCGATCGACCACGTGTTGGCCGTCGACATCAAGGGCACGATGCTGATGGTGCACGAGTTCGGTCAGCGGATGGTGCAGCGCGGGGGTGGCGCGATAGTGAACGTTGGCTCGACGGTGATCGTGCGCGGCAGCCCGCGTGCGCCCCAGTACGCGGCCGGCAAGTACGGCCTGCTCGGCGTGACGAAGTCCTACGCCAAGGCCCTGGCTCCGACCGTGCGCGTCAACACGTTCGCGCCCGGGTTCATGGAGACCGAGGCACTGCTGAACCGACCCGAGTGGCAGGCCGGAAGGCGTGAAGTGGTGCTTTCCGGGACGCCGGCTGGCAAAATTCCGAAGCCCGAAGAGATGACCGGCGCGGCGCTCTTCCTGGCCAGTGAGGACGCTCATCACATCACGGGCTCGTACATGATCGCGGACGGCGGCTACAGCATGCTGGGAGCGTGAACGGCATGAGCCTGTCCGATAACGGCCAGAACAGCGACGACGTGTACGCACGCGTGCGCGAGGCGATCCTCGACGGCGAACTCGCGCCCGGCGCGGTGATGTCGCAGGTGGCGCTCGCCGAGGAGCTCGGGATCAGCCGCACGCCCCTGCGCGAGGCGCTGCGCATGCTCCAGTCGGAGCGCCTGGTCGAGGCCGAGCCGAACCGGCGCGTCCGGGTGGCGCCGATGTCGGCGGCCGACCTGGAGGAGCTGTGCATCGCCCGGATCTCGCTCGAGGCCGAGGCGATACGTCTGTCGGTGCCCCGGTTGACCCCCGAGAACCTGGCCCGGCTGGAGGGCTACATGGCCGAGATGGCGCATTACGCCCAGGCCAAGGACTACCGGCGCTGGACGGTGCCGCACCGCAACTTCCACCGCGCGCTGACCGCGCCGGCGGGCGAACGGATCAACGACCTGCTCGCCCAGCTGTTCGACCATGCCGAGCGGTATCGCCGGCTACATGTCGGTCAGGGGCCGTCGCCTTGGGCCACGGCGGGACACCGCGAGATCCTCGACGCCTGCGAGGCGGGAGACCGCGACCGAAGCGCGAGCCTGCT
>JBPYES010000207.1:0-4986 GCA_051984825.1 Jatrophihabitantaceae bacterium | reverse complement strand
TCACCTCCAGCCGGGAATCGCCGACGTGGGCCCTGCCGGTGCGGAACCGGTCGTCGAGGATCTCGTACAGCTGCGGGCGATCGTCGGGCATAGCCGCTCTCCTCAACCAAGAATCAGAACGTGATGCGGTCAGGACCTGTATCCGGTTGTCGCTCAGGGCTTGTGTCTAGCACGAGCGCGGCTACGGCGAGACCACCTGCTTAGCGAGAGCCGTTTTAGTGTGTGGCGGCTTGGCGTGCGCGGTAGGCGGCCACGGCGGCGCGGTTGCTGCATCCGCTGTCGCAGTAGCGCTTGGACTTGTTCTTGGTCAGGTCGATGGTGACGGCGTCGCAGTCGTGCATGTCGCAGATGCGCAGCCGGTCGAGGGCTTGGCTGCGCACGACGTCGACGAAGGCCATTGCTGCCTCGACTGCGATGCGGGTGGCCAGTGGTGCGTCCGGAGCGGTGGCGTGTAGGTGGTAGTCCCACGAGTCGTGCTTGGCAAGTTGGGGTAACGCGTTTCCGGCGCGCAGCATGTCGTTGACGCGCTGGGCGACTTCGTCCTTGTCGCTGGTCCAGAGTGCGCGAAGTTGTGGCCGCAGCGCGCGGACCGCCTCGAGTTCTTCGGGATCGTGGGTGCGGGTGCCGGTCCAGCCCCAGGTGTCGACGAACTCGTCGAGCGCAGCCACGTCGTTGAGGTGGTCATCGGCACCGTCGAGGGTGTTCACCAGGGCAACGGTCGCGGCCAGGGCAACTTCGGTGTCATGAGCAAAAACCACGTTGACTCCTAACAGCTCGACCGACTAGCGTAGCTGGTGTCATCAGTGTAATGCGTGTTTGCATATTACAGGGGTTGAGACGTGAGGTCACCAGGGAACGCTGCCGCTGGGGTGGGCTTGGCTTTGCTGTCCGCGGCGACGTTCGGCACCTCCGGATCGTTCGCCACGGCGCTGCTGGATGCCGGGTGGACACCTGATGCCGTGGTGATTGCGCGGATCAGCATTGCCGCGGCGCTGCTGGCTGTGCCGGCGGCGGTGGCGCTGCGCCGATCGCCGGTCACGTTGCGCGCTGCGACCGCACCGACGGTCATCTACGGGGTTGTCGCCGTCGGCGGGGCGCAGGTTTGCTACTTCAACGCGGTGAAGTACGTGCCGGTCGGCGTGGCGCTGCTGCTGGAATACCTCGGCATCGTCCTGGTGGTCGGCTGGATGTGGCTGCGGCACCGGCAGCGGCCACGGTCGCTGACCGTCGGCGGCATCGCCGTCGTGCTGGTAGGGCTGAGCTTCGTGCTCGACCTGTTCGGCGGCGTCCACATCAACGTGCTGGGCGTGGCCTGGGGGCTCGGCGCTGCCGTTGGCCTCGCCGCCTACTTCGTGCTCTCGGCGCATTCCACGGACGGGCTGCCGCCGATCGCAATGGCCTGTGGAGGCTTGGCCGTCGGAGCGGTCGCCCTCATCGCGGTGGGTGTGGTCGGCATCCTGCCGCTGCACGCAACCTTCAGCACCGTGCGGCTCGCCCACCACCACGTGAGCTGGCTGGTGCCGATTGCAGGGCTCGCGGTAGTCGCGGCGGCCATCGCCTACGTGGCGGGCATCCACGCCGCACGTCGACTCGGGCCGAAACTCTCGTCCTTCGTCGGGCTGACCGAGGTACTCTTCGCCGTTTTGTTCGCCTGGTTCTTGCTCGGCCAGCTGCCGAGCGCCGTGCAGGGCATCGGTGCCGTTCTCATCATCACCGGCATCGTGTTGGTGCGCCTGGACGAGTCCGCAGAGGCGCCCGAGCAGCCGAGGCACCGCGACGCGAAGGCGCACGGCACGGCGCCCGAACTCGCAGTCGAGCCTGCCTGATAGCACGTCTTGCCGCCCGTCCGGCAATACAGTCCACAGGCCGGGTTAGCGAACCGACGGTCAGGTCGTACGCTGCATCGGGTGACCTTCAGTAGTTGAAGGGTGACCTGATGCAACTGGGTATGCGGGATAGCGCACCGGCCTCGGTCGCGTTGGACACACGGGCGCTGGATCCCACCGGCACGATCGTCGGCTCCAGCAGCGAGACGCTGCCGAACATCCCTGCGAATAGCCACTTCGATTTCTTCGGCCATTTGGGCGGCGGCATCGGTCCCGAACTCACCGGTACGCCGGCCAAGATCGAGGTCAGCCCCGCCGAGAACGCGTTCGGTCAGAAGTCGATGGCGTCACGTATCAGCGGGCAGGTCATGCAGTGTCCGCCGCCACGACCGCGGCCGAGTTCTGCGCCGACGATCGTGATGACCTCAACGCCTGCCCTTCGCAGCATCGAGTTCGTGTGCTCGTTGCGGTCATACGCGTAGACGACGCCCGGTGCGGCGGCGACGACGTTGTTTCCGCTGTCCCACTGCTGGCGTTCGGTGGCGTACGGGTCACCACCGGTCTCGACGACGCGAAGCTGCTCGAGGTTGAGCGCTTTGGCGACGACGTCGAGGAAGGTGTGCTTTTCCTCGGCGACCTCAATCGGGACCTTGTCTCCGGGGCGCAGCGTGAACGCGCGGATGCCATCGACGATCTCGCGATACGCCGTGACGCAGTCGCGATCGACAAATGTCAGCACAGTGTCGAGGTGCATCGCCGAACGCATCCTCGGCATACCGGCAACGATCACGCGTTCCGCAGCTCCGTTGTCGAAGAGGGTGGCCGCAAGTTGGGTGATTGCCTGCCGCGACGACCGCTCGCTCATGCCGATGAGAACGGCGCCGTTACCGATCGGCATGACGTCCCCACCCTCGAGAGTGGCGAGGCCCCACACCTGCTCGGGATCGCCCCACCACGTCCGGGCCCCGATGAAGTCGGGATGGAAGGTGTAGATGGCCTTCATTAGCAGGGTTTCGTCACGCCTGGCTGGCCAATACAGAGGGTTCAGCGTCACGCCGCCATATATCCAGCACGTGGTGTCCCGCGTGTAGAGCGAATTGGGCAGCGGCGGCATCAAGTACTCGCCCATCCCTCTCGCCTCGCGGGCCAAGGCGATGTAGCCCGTCCGGAAGTCCTCTGGCAGATCTGCCGTCGACAGCCCGCCGATCGTGTACTCCGCCAGCGCGCCGGGACTCAGGGACTCCAGGAACGCCCGTGTCCCCTCGATCAAACCGAGACCGACTTTGTTGGCCACGATCTTCCGGTCGAGCAACCACGCCTTCGCCTCCGGGATCTCAAGCGTCTGTGACAACAACTCGTGCAGTTCAACGACGTCAATGCCGCGGTCCCGCATCTTGTCCATGAAGTCGAGGTGGTCCCGTCGAGCGTTCTGAACCCACATCACCTCGTCGAACAGCAGGTCGTCACAGTTGGACGGAGTCAGGCGTTCGTGCGCCAACCCGGGAGCACATACCAGGACCTTGCGCAGTTGGCCGACCTCCGAGTGCACCCCGTAGCCAGCCGACGGCATGACTGTCCAGGCCATGGCAACCTCTCGTAGCCCGCTGCCGGTGCAGTGGCACCGCGTGATGTGTTGCTGGATGTTATGCGGTGATCGCTGCGGGCAGCACCTCCTCGGTGTGTGTGGCGGCGCGGTCGGTGACGGTGCGCGACCGTTCTGCTTTCCCGGTTGAGTGGCGGACCGGCGGTCATCTGGCCCGCCGCGCCGGATGGCGCTAGTGTGCACAGCCTCACCGTGTGATGGGGGATTGCGTGGTCAGCGGCACTGAAAGGGTGGAAATCGGTCGCGAATCGGTCGAGATTCCACGAATTCAGTTGTCGGGCTTACGCAAGACGTTCGGCGCAGTAGTTGCCGTCGACGGCGTCGACCTCGACGTCTCGGCTGGCGAATTCTTCGCAATGCTCGGACCGTCCGGATCGGGCAAGACCACCGTTTTACGAATGATCGCGGGCTTCGAGGAGCCGACCGCGGGGACGGTGCACCTGGGCGGTGTCGACGTCACCCGCGAGCCTCCGTTCCGGCGCGACGTGAACACCGTCTTCCAGGACTACGCGCTGTTCCCGCACATGACCGTCGCGCAGAACATCGGTTACGGGATGCGGGTGCGCGGCGTCGACCGGGCCGCGCGGCGGCGCCGCACTGACGAGGCGCTGGAGATGGTGCGGCTGTCCGGCTTCGGCGAGCGCCGGCCGTCGCAGCTCTCCGGCGGCCAGCGGCAGCGGGTCGCGCTCGCCCGTGCCCTCGTCAATCGCCCGCAGGTCCTGCTGCTCGACGAGCCGCTCGGCGCGCTCGACCTGAAGCTGCGCGAGCAGATGCAGATCGAGCTCAAGGCGATTCAGCGCGAGATCGGTATCACCTTCATGTTCGTCACGCACGACCAGGACGAGGCGCTGACCTTGAGCGATCGCCTCGCGGTCTTCAACGCCGGGCGCATCGAGCAGGTCGGCACGCCGCGTGTGGTGTACGAGCAGCCGGCGACTGCATTCGTGGCGGGATTCGTCGGGACCTCGAACGTCCTCTCCGGCGCGTCGGCGCAGCACGTGTACCGCGAGGCAGGCACGTTCGCGATCCGCCCGGAGCGGATCACGGTTACGGAGGCGGCGCCGGAGCGCGACCGGCCTGGTTCTGGAGGCGATGTGTGCGTCGCCGGGAGCGTCAGCGAACTCGTGTACGCCGGCGCCGAGACTCGGGTGTTCGTCGAACTCGACACCGGCGACACGGTCGTGGCCGTCCGGCACAACGTTGCCGAGGACGGTCATCACGCGCTGCGGCGCGGCCAGCAGGTCTGGCTTTCCTGGAGCCGGCGCCAGGCCGTCTCCCTGGGCTCGTGAATGTCTTTAGGGGGCAGCATGATCATCACTCGTTCAGCCGTCGCGATTGCGGCGGCGCTATGTCTCGTGGCCGCGTGTAGTAGCTCGACGTCAGGCGGGGAGAAGCTGCCGAACGTCCCGATGCAGAAATCGGTCGGCGCTGGCGAGGGCACGCTGAACATCATCGCCTGGGCCGGTTACGCCGAGGACGGCTCGGACGACCCGAAGGTCGACTGGGTGCACCCGTTCGAGCAGCAGACCGGCTGCAGCGTCCACGTCAAGATCGGCA
>JBPYES010000206.1:0-6127 GCA_051984825.1 Jatrophihabitantaceae bacterium | reverse complement strand
GCCGGCAGCTTCAGTCCGTGCTCGGCACGCTCGAGGCTCGCGAGGCCGCCGTGGTGCGGATGCGGTACGGCCTCGACGACGGCCAGCCCCGCACCCTTGATGAGATCGGCCGGGCGTTCAAGCTGTCGCGTGAGCGCATCCGCCAAATCGAGCGCGAGACGATGGCAAAGCTTCGTCACCCGTCGCGCGCGCAGGCGCTGCGCGACTATCTCGAGTCATAGCTCGACCTGGACTGCAACCCGCCCGGCCCGCTGTCGCGAGCCGGGCGGGTTTGTCATGTCGGGTTCCCTGCCAGGGCTCGACTGCTTGCCGGCTGAGACCTTGCGGACCGACCGGTCGGTCGCGGGACGAGTCAGCCCGGTCCGGGGCCTCTTGCTATCGGCCGGTCCGGACGGGTGATCCACTCGCTCCATGAGCCCGGATACAGCGCGGCGGGAATGCCGGCGAGCTCCAAGGCGAGAACGGTGTGTGCCGCCGTCACTCCGGAACCGCAGTAGGCACCCACCGCGCTGCCGGGCTCTGCGCCCAGTGCGGCGAAGCGCCCAAGCAGCCGTGCCGGCGGTAGGAATCGGCCGTCGCGGCCGACATTCGCCTCAGTGGGCGCATTGCGCGCGCCAGGAATGTGCCCGGCGACAGCGTCGACCGGCTCGGTCTCGCCGCGGTAGCGCGGGCCAATCCGCGCATCGAGCAGCAGACCGTTACTAGCCAGCTCAGCTGCTCCGACGGCATCGAGCGTCGGCATCGCGCCCGGACGTACCGTCACCGTCCCCGGTTGTCGCGCTGCGGCGGTACCGCGCTCGAACGCGTATCCACCGGCTCGCCACGCAGCCAGCCCGCCGTCAAGGACGGCCACCTCCCGCAAGCCCACCCAGCGCAACACCCACCATGCGCGGGCCGCCGCGGTGGAGTCGGCCTCGTCGTACACGACAACGGCAGAGTCGTCGTCGACGCCCAGCTCGCGCAACCGCTGCTGAAGGCGTGCCGGCTCGGGCAGTGGGTGCCGTCCGCCCGCTCCTGGCGGGTCTGCGAAGTCGGCGTCGAGGTCGGCCCACTGTGCTCCCGGAACATGGCCCGCCACGAAGTCGGGGTAGGTCGAGGGCCCGCCCAGCCGCCACCGGACATCCACAACGCCGACCTCCGCCAGCCGCACCGCGAGGCTTGGCGCGTCGATGAGCGGACCCAAGCGTCCACCTCCCATGCACACCAGGTAGCCGCCCTGCGGCGCTCTGGGCGGCCCAACAGGGCCTCGTAGTTCTAACATGGCTGAAGCCACCGCAATCGGAGATTGGGCCAGTGAGCCACCACAGCGACCTCATCGACACGACCGAGATGTACCTGCGGACCGTGTACGAGCTCGAGGAGGAAGGTGTCGTTCCACTGCGGGCACGCATCGCCGAGCGCCTGGGCCAGAGCGGCCCCACTGTCAGCCAGACGGTCGCCCGCATGGAGCGCGACGGATTGCTGCACGTCGCAGACGACCGCCATCTTCAGCTTTCGGCGCAGGGCCGCCGGGAAGCCATTGCGGTCATGCGCAAGCACCGCCTCGCCGAGCGACTGCTCGCCGATGTGATCGGCCTGGACTGGGAGCACCTGCACATCGAGGCGTGCCGCTGGGAGCACGTGATGAGCGACGCCGTGGAGCGGCGCATCCTCGCGCTGCTTGAGAAGCCCCTGGTGTGCCCGCACGGTAACCCGATTCCGGGGCTCGAAGAGCTCGGCCTGCCGTTCGCCACGATGGACCCGGCGAGCGGGCTCATCACACTTACCGCAGCCGCTGCCCACGCGGACGCGCTCGTGCGAGTCGACCGCATCAGTGAGCAGGTGCAGGCCAACGCAGAGCTGATGGGACGGTTCAACGCGGCAGGCTTGCGACCTGGCCACGTTCTGCACGTGGCGCCGACTCCTACGGGAGTCGAGGTGTGGGAGGCGGGCGAGCGCACAGGGTTTGACCGATTCGTGGCAGACCACGTTTTCGTCGCGTTCGCCGACAAGGCAGCGGCACGCCAAGTCGCGTAGCCCCGGCCGTCGACCCCGGCGTGGGACCGACCACGGTGGTGCACGAGGTGCACTCGGTAGAATTTCGTAACACTTGCGAGCCACCGCAGCCTCGCTCATGTGCAGCCTGCCGGCGCTCGCGACGCGCCGGGCGGCCATGTCGATGCCGAGATTCGTGAAAGGTGCGCCGGTGGCCCACGACCCCCAGGGTTTCCTCAAGCATCCCCGCATGGACACCCCCAAGCGGCCAGCGGGTGACCGTGTCCGCGATTGGCAGCCGATCTACCTGCGAGCCCGCGACGAGGTGATCGCCGAGCAGGCGTCGCGCTGCATGGATTGCGGCGTGGCCTTCTGCCACGCGGGATGCCCACTCGGCAATCTCATCCCGGAATGGAACGAGTACGTCGCCCGCGGCGATTACCGCAGCGCGAGCGAGCGGCTGCACGCAACGAACAACTTCCCTGAGTTCACCGGGTGGATCTGCCCGGCTCCCTGTGAGCCGGCGTGTGTACTCGCGCTCAACACCGACCCGGTCACGATCAAGCAGATCGAGATCTCGATCGTGGAGCGAGCATTCGCCGACGATTTGCTGCCACCTCAACCGCCCACCGGCCGCACCGGCAAGGCTGTGGCAGTCGTCGGATCCGGGCCGGCCGGGCTGGCAGTCGCCCAACAGCTCACCCGTGCCGGACATGCGGTGACCGTGTTCGAGCGGGACGACCGGCTGGGGGGCCTGCTGCGTTACGGCATTCCAGACTTCAAGATGCCCAAGGACATCATCGATCGACGGGTCGCCCAGATGGTGGCTGAGGGCACGGTATTCCGGACGAACACGCCCATCGGTCCGGATGACGTCGCGGCGCTGCGTGCCGCCTTTGACGCCGTCGTGCTGGCCGTCGGCGCGCTGCGGCAGCGCGAACTCAGCAATCCCGGCCGCGAGCTGCTGGGCATCCACCAGGCAATGGAGTACCTGCCCCTCGGCAACCGGGTGCAGGCCGGCGACATCGAAGGTCCGGCCATCACCGCCTCCGAGAAACACGTGATCATCATCGGCGGTGGAGACACTGCAGCCGACTGCCTCGGCACCGCAAATCGCCAGGGCGCGCTGTCGGTCACCGTGCTCGACCACAATCCCCGTCCCGAATTCCGCGCCAGCCTGGTCAATCCGATTTGGCCGTCGGCGCCCAGCACCCGCGGCGTCTCGCCCGCCCACGACGAGGGCGTGCATGAGGCGTGGTCTCGTGAGGTGGTGGAGTTCGTCGGCGATCAACACGGCGCGGTCCGCGGGGTGCTGGTCGAGGAGGTCGAGATCGTGCGGGTGCGAGGGCGGCGGGAGTTCCGGCCGGTGGCCGAATCGCGCACCGAGCTGCCGGCGGAGCTCGTGCTGCTCGCCGCGGGATTCGTCGGCACGGATGTGCCGGAACTGCTCGAGGTGCTCGGCGTGAGGGAGCACCCGGGCAAGGGCACCGCTGTCGTGGACGCCTCGTGGCGCACCACCGCCGACGGCGTCTACGCCTGCGGTGATGCGACGCGCGGCGCCAGCCTGGTCGTGTGGGCCATTGCGGAGGGCCGCGCGTGCGCAGCAGCTGTGGACGAGGCGCTGACCGGCGCGTCGCAGCTGCCTCGCCCGGTGACGCCACACGCTGCGGCGCTGTGACGTCGGCACGTCACGCCGACTTCGGCATCCGCAGCCGCGGTGTGCGGTGCGGGTCGAGACCGTGTGCCAGTGCGCTGAGAAGTAATTCGGCCGCGGTGTACTCGGGATCACTGGCCATCGCCCGTTCGGCGGCGATGCCGGCGGCCGCCCCGTTGCCGTCACGCCAGGACGCCCAGCCGAACAGGAACAGCGGCGCGGCGTCGTACGGCGGAGGTACGCGGCGCGCGATCTGGCGCCACAACGCCCGGCCGTCCAGGCGCCGCTGATCCACCGCCAGCCACACGGCGTCGCGGATCGGGGTCTCGGACAATGCGGCGGCAAACCTGCAGACCTCATCGTCGGGCAGCGCGCCGCCGTCGCCGGGGAACAATGACTCGTCCGCGTCGCGCGCAGCCGCGAAGATCGCCCGCTTGACCGACCGTAGCCGTCTCTGCGCGTAACCGCCCACCACGGCGGCAGCAGCGAGGTTCTCGTGTTCGGCGATCGCTGGCTCGAGTGCGGCGCGATGCGCGTCGTCGTCGGCGTCGAGCAGAGCTGCGAGCTCGTTACGGTCGGCGAGCGCGACCAGGCCGGCGTACGTCGCTGCAGCCCGACTCGGCGATGCGTCGCCCGGCAGCTCACGGCCCTCCGGCGGGCAGCACCCGTTGTCCGTGCAGTGGAACGACCACCAGCGGCCGCCGGCGACCAGGACCGCATCGACCAGGTCGATGTTCAGCTCGCCGGTGCGGGCGGCGAGATCATGGATCAGGTCGCGATGCGGCAGCGCGGGCGCACGAGGATCACCAGCCGATTCGTCGAAAATCGCCGCGATGGCGCGAGTCGACGCGCCGTTGGTCAGCACGCGCAATGTGCCGGCGAGCATTCCCGCCTCGCGGAGGTCGTCGAGATCGACCCGCGCTGTGATGCTGACCCGGGTGCCGGCGAGCCCGACGATGACGAGGCTGTCGCGCGGATGGAAACCGAGCAGGTACGGAATCGCTTCGATCAGGTCGCCCGGATTGCGCACTCGCAGCACGCTGGGATCGTCGGCAATGCGGGTTGTGTCGGTCATGCCGCCGACTCTGGCCCGCCGCTACCTCAGCCGGGGCTGCTGGCGGCGATCTGTGGACAAACAGTGCCGCTGTGGACGGCGGAGGCTGATCGTGTCGTGGATATGTGGTAGGGCCGGCGCCTCAGCGCAAGGCCCCGGATCGCCACGCCGCTGCGGCAGCAGCCAGGTCACGGGCCGCCCGTTCGTTGCGTTCCGCGAGATCACCGCCGGCCGCCTGCGTACCGTTCCGGCGGCCGGACGCGACCACTCGGAAGAACGCGGCAGCCCGCTCGAGTGCGACCGCGAAGTCACCGCCGTACGCGCTGGCCAGAATTGAGTCGGCCAGCCGCGACATGGCCTCGGCATCCGGCTGCGGCCCGGCCCCGGCGACGAGGGCGTCCGGTGTCGCGTACGGCTCGCCGTCACGCCAGAGCCGTACGACCTCGTCCGGGCAGGAGCGGCACCACTGCCGCAGCAGATAGAGCGCCCAGAGCGCGCCGGGCAGGCTGACCGGGTCACAGTCACGCCATAGCTCGGCCAGTGTGTCGATCCCGACGGCGTCGGCAAGGCCGACCAGCCGATCCCTCCCAACCGCGGCCGCGGCGTCCAGCAGCGCCCGTGCCGCTGTGGAAGCGACGTCCTCCGGGCTGCGGAAGGCAGCTCCGCCGGCCGCGTCGACCAGCGCGGTCAGGTCCGCATAGCGGGCCGGACGGTGCGGCCGCTCGGGCCTTTCGGCCATCTTCGGATCTCCTCTCCGCCCCCGCCGGCGAGTTGCCCGCGATGCGCTTCTGATCAGCTCCCTCGTGCGTCACTCACGATCCACCCTACGGACCTGTGACGGTCAGTCCGACCAGGTACCGTGACTCTGACGCCGGCCCGACCCATGGCCCCCGGTCCCACATATGCCGCTACGAGCGGCCTTGCGCCGAGAGGCGACCTGGCGGGCCGGCGTCAACCACGGCATCGGCCAGTATGGGAACGCACCCGAAACGCGCGATGAGCGAACGGGCAACGCGTAAGCGCCAACGAGCGGGGTGAGCAACGCTGGTGCGAAGAGGACGAGCCGATGAGTGGTGACGGCGACGGGTGGACCTACTGCGCGCAGGGTCACCGGCACTGGGGGCGGTTCGGCGCTGCCGGTCTGCTGATCATCGGCGAGGAGCGCGCAATGCTCCAGCACCGCGCCGAGTGGACGCACGAGGGCGGCACCTGGGCGCTGCCCGGCGGCGCCCGCGACAGCCACGAGGACCCGGTCGCCACCGCATTGCGGGAGGCCAGCGAGGAAGCCGGCATCGAGCGGTCGGCCGTGATCCCGTTCGGCTGGTGGCGTGACGACCACGGCGGCTGGTCGTACACCACCGTCCTCGCGCGGGCCGCTGCCCAGCTCAGCCCCCGGCCTGCGAATGCGGAGAGCACCGCGATCCGCTGGTGGGCGAGCGCCGAAA